>NZ_LBJZ01000183.1:0-139124 GCF_028128935.1 Bradyrhizobium sp. CCBAU 11361 | reverse complement strand
TATCGCCATTATCTGTTTAGGGCTCACACCTGTGGTGGCGCTAGCAGTGCTGACGTTCTGGAAGTAAGGCCGCCTCAGGTGGTGGTCGGTTCAAGCTGGCGCGCCTACTCTTGGGCGCGATAGCCGTGGACGGCGAGCAGCTCTCTGATCCTCGCCACCTTCTTTTTGGCGCTGCTCGGTCCCTCTATGGTCTTCCGGATGTCCTCGACCAGACCCTCTAATCTCAGTCGATGCGCGCGGTCAGCTTCGCGGCGGCTGGCATCTGCAATCTCATCGAGAGCAACCATACGGCGAGTATTGCCGATTTTTCCCGATGCGTCAAAGCGCCGTTGGTGGGCCGGCGGCATCTGTGCGGAGCTTTTCCAATTGAGCCTGCATGTCTTTCATTGCAGCTACTCCGTTCCTGTCCTCCGGAACACTACTGCCAATGTTGGGAAACGAACAGAACGGCGCTCCGAGCTGTGAGTAAGCTCGGACCTGCTTGAGCTTCCCCAAGGTCCAAGCACCCACGGCCCCGGCCTCAACGCCCACCACGACACCCCACGGCCGGGGCCGTCTTTTAAGTGGCTATCGATAGCCCAAGCCACCGAAAGGCCCCTTTGGCGTTCCAGTTGAAGTCCGGCCGAACGTCGGCACCGCGAGAACCACAGCCCTGGCAGACAAATCGCGGCTCGAGATCTGACAGCCGGACATCGTCGGGCCAGCGATCGGCGCTGAGAACAACGTGATGGCCGCAATGGCAATAGACCAGCGCGCCGCGCAAGCCCATCTCCCGCATCTCGCCGAAGGTGATCTTGACGGGACGGCCGTCAACATGCGCAGGCGTGTGGCGTCGAACAGGACGAGGCATGCCGAGATCAAAGCGCCGTCGTGAGCACCTTGCAAATTATCGATTCCTAGCGGCTCGGGAAGCGCGCGAGCTACTGCCGGTCGTGGGTGTGGAAAACGCGCGCACCTCGAGTCGAAAAAGGAAGCTTTCGATATACCGAAATTCCGCTTGCTCTGTCGGGCAAAACAGTGGTTCATAAGGCGCTGGCTCTAACTGTCGTGATAGGAACCAGCGCCATGGCGACTGAAGTCGAGACTTCTTCCGAGCTGTCCAAGATTGCGAAGCTCAATGGAGACTTCAGGAAGAACTACGGCACATTGCTTGGCGCAGTCCTGTATCTAAGATCTATCAATGCAGTCCGTGGGCGTTCTTGGCTGTGGGCCGGCCTGTTTTCTCTCGTCTGCTCGGCCGTGTTAGGATGGCTGGGCAAACACGGCTTTTCATTGCTTTGGTGAGGACGAGCGGATTGCTATTCATGAGGCCGGTCACGCCGTGGCCGCGCGCTTGCTTAGCAAACCGCTCGGCGGAGCGACAATCAATCCTGATCCGACCGGCCAGTACGGCGGATTGGTGTGGGGGCCGCGTCACAGCGTCGCCTTCGGCAGCGATGACGACGGCGATGATGTGCCAGAGTTGTGCGACAATTTGCAGGATTTGATGCCGCAGGAGGGCGAAGATCGCAGCGATGCCGCAGACGTGTACTTGCGCGTGCTTGACCGCTGCATCGAACTGGCTGCGGCATCCGTCGCAGAGCGCCTGCTTCTGCCAGGAGAGCCCGTGCCGTCTGTTAGTGACGTTGAGCAACCGGTCGCGCTCGCGTCATTGGTCTGCAAGTCGGCGGAGGCGGTCGAGCGTTTCCTGGCATTCTGCGAGCAGCAAGCCCACGACCTCTTGCGGCCCCATGGTCCGATCATCATGGCCTTGAGCATTGTGCTGAAAATTCGTCGTACCTTGACGGGAGCGGAGATCGACACGTGATCGCAACTACGGTCGCGGGTCTACAGTTGGCGGCCGAGCGCCGGCGGCGAGCCGAGTGGCGCAAGGCGGAGCTGGTCGCCGAGCGCTTTCGCGCCGCATGTGATCACGCTGATACCGCAGCCTTGCCACGGTCTGCGCCAGATCGCGTGCGGTAATCGACGACATCAAGGATCGTAAGGCACGGCGGATGTAACCGGCCTGATGATCTTGAATGGCCCCGACGTGCAATATCGTCGGGGCCATTGTCGTGCCCGGGCCATAAAGCTCCAACTGAGACTTGCGGCGCGAGGACTGATCGCTGGCCTACTTGCCATACTTGGGGCTTTGATCAGACGCCAACTCAATTGAAGGTATGAAACCTCAGCTTTAACGAACCATCCGCTTGGCGTTCGAAGACGTGCACGGCAAGTCCACTAAAGGGAGTCGGTTTGCCGTCCTTGTCCTTGCCCGTAGCGCTCCACTTGGCTGTGCCGACGACGACCTTGTCGTCTCCGCCCGCGTCGATAACCTCCAGCTTGTGGCCAGTCACACCATTCGCGAAAAACCCGGCAAAGAACTTTTCGATCTCCGCTGGGCCTGACGCGACTTCGTGCGTCGGCGGCAGCACCTTGGCGGTCGGGACATAGTTAGCAACGACGGCCTTCGCATCCTGTTTGTTGAATGCAGCATCAAAGGTGGCGTAGGCTTTCTCGACGTCGGCCTTGGCGTCAGCGGCGAGCGTTATCGCCGGAGCGGCGGTGAGCAGAAAAGCGACTAATGCAGACGTATGAGCCAATCGCATGGAAAGTCTCCTCTGTTGGTTGACGCTTCTATTCAAATATTTGCCCTCCGTCCCCGGCGGCTCAGATAATGAGGGGCTGATGAGCCGCACAGCGGCAAAAAGTTGCCGTGGCCGCTACAAGCCAACGGCCACTACTTACAACAAAAAGTCCGACGCGCTGAGACCGAGGTTGGTACCGATTCGATCCGAAGGTCCGCGGTCGTATTTCCATTCACATCGGCCTGCACGAACGTATTTCCGCCGCTCTCGTACCAAGTCACGCTATTGGCAACGGCGGTGCTGTTTTGACCGGCAAACGCAAATGCTTGGTCGCCCTTCTTGGAGGCGCTCGCGTCGATGAGAGCAATATCAATCGTGTCGGTGCCATGAACGAAACCTTGCACGATATCAAAGTTTGCAATCGTGCTGTCCGCGAAGGCGGAAAAGACAAACCTGTCGGCTCCGGCTCCTCCATTCATTGTGTCTTTTCCCGATCCGCCGTCGAGGTAGTCGTTTCCTCCCAGGCCCTGGAGATTGTCGTTACCGCCTTTCCCGTAAAGGAAATCTTCTTCACCCGATCCGGTGAGTGTGTCTGCCTTATTGGTACCATTGATCGTCGAACCTGCAAGGTTCTGCACCGTGACCGCGATTGCCTGCACGTCGATGCCGCCGTTGCCATCGGAGACCTGGACAGTCACGTCGTAGACGTTGTTGGCTCCGGCGTCGGTCGGATTCTCATAATCGGGAGCGTTGGTAAACGCGAGCGCGCCGGTCGTCTCGTTAATCGTGAATAGCGTACCGTCCGCGCCATCGGCGATCGAGTAGCGTAGTGTTTGGCCAGCGTCCGGGTCGGTTGCCGTCACCTTCGTCACCGCGGTGGTGTTCTCCGCAATCGACACGGCCGCTGTGTCCCCGCCGCCGTCCGAGGTGATGGCAGGGTTCTGATTTAGGATTGTGGAGTTGAGAAGAACATGCAGTCCATCGCCTGTGGTGTAGCTGATATCATTAAGCCCGTCCCCGTTGAAGTCGCCAACAATCAAGTCGAACTGGCCAGCAGCGGTACCTATTTCGATCTGTGGCTGGAACGTTTCATCACCATTTCCAAGAAGGATCGAGATCGACGCTGAGCCGGCGCTTGCAGCCACTAGGTCAAGAATACCGTCGTTGTTCATATCTGCCGCAGCGACCGTGTAGGGCGTATTGCCCACGCTGTATTCCACGGCGGGGGCAAACGTCCCATCACCGTTGCCCTGATAGACCGAGATCGACGCACTGTCGCGGTTACCCACGATGAGATCAGGGTTGCCATCACCCAGATCGGCGACCGTGACATAAAGCGGTACTGCAGCGGCATTGATCGTCGTCGGGCTTGAGAACTGGCCGGTGCCATCTCCCATCATCACGTAGATTTGGCTGTTGTTTGGATTGGCCAGCACGATATCGCCGTGGCCGTTACCAAGATCGGCAACGGCGAATCCATAGTTTGATATCCCTCCCACAGGAAAAGTCATCCTTGGCCGGAATGTGCCGTCGCCATTGCCGAGCAACACGGATATTGCTCCGTCATAGTAGCTGCTGGCGATGATATCGAGCTTACCGTCCTCGTTTACGTCGAAGGTCTCGACATGTGGTATCACCGGCCCCGCGAAGTATTCAACTTCCGGCCCGAATGATCCGTCGCCATTATTTAGAAAAACTCCGACAGCCGAGGCAAATGCGTTGTCTCCGGTAATGATGTCTGGCGCAGAATCGCCATTCAGATCTGCGATGGTAAGGCTCTCGACGCGGGGAGCGAACAGACTTTGAGTCAAAACGAATGTCCCATCGCCCTGGTTCATTAGGACGTTCGCCTGCGAGTCGTTCGGCACGGAAAAAACAAGATCAAGGTCCCCGTCTCCGTCCAAATCGCGCGACGATACCCAATTGGCACTTCCGCTCGAATAGGTCTCTTCCGAGAAGGTGAATGAGCTTGCCATGGCAATGGCTCCCTATGTCTGTGCTGCCGAGGTTTCGGATTGCTTATTGAATATTGCGCGGCTCGGCCTGCGTTTCCAAAGTCGTGGTGTTGATGATGAAGTCGTTCCCGATGGATTGAACGGCCATGAAGACCTCCTTGGTGCAAGGATGGCTTATGACTGCGCCCACGCATAAAGACGGCGGCGCGCTATGGCATTATCCAGACTTGAAGACTTGTGAAGAGCCTGCTGATGGCACCAGCGCTGCCACATCAGGAAACGGAGAATTCGGTACGTCGCCGTTTTACGGACAGCAGATGGCAAGAAATACTTGCCCTGCAGCGGCTATGCTCTCGGGTCAGGACAAAATCAATATGGCGGATTGGGTACCCATGAAGGACTAGGAGTTCCCAGTTCGGAACTGCGCGACGATCTGGATTTTGGGCATTGCTCTTCACTTGCAAACAGCGTCGTGCTCGAGATGAGCACTGCGTGTGCCGTCGCTCTCGATGACATCGATGTGCCAACTCCCTGCCGCGCCAGTCTAACTAATCATTGGGACCTCCTGCTCGGCCCCATTGCTTTGGCTTCGTGTTTTCATGGTGCGGCGCTCGATCCGCACCGGCTGTGGGTCTGGATTGATCCAGGGTGCAGCCGATCTGAAGGACCACACGGGCGAGCTTCCCCCGGTTGATACTTAGGCAATGGCAGAGGAGCCGGGATATCCCCTGACAAAGAGCTAAGGCCGCCTCTAGGGCGGCCTTGCTGTCTTGAAATCTTTGCGCCTAGTCGCGGTCGTGATGGTGATGGTGATGGTGATGGTGCTCGTGGTGCTCGTGACGGACGCCGTAGCGTGACCATCAGAGAACCCCAGTTCGCTACGTATTCGATCCCGGCGCGTCTGTTTTCGCGAGGGTGGGTGGCGCACTGCTGATCGCCCCAGCGGTTACGAGCATCTACTTCATAAAATTACGCGCTTGGACCGTAGTACGGCGCATGATGTTGGGCACCATGCCTAGAGAGATCGCCATAGCGCTTTGGCTGCACCAGATCGAGTGCGGTAATCGCAACACCAAAGGATCAGAAGGTACGGCGCTAACGGCCTGATGATCTGAGTACGCGAACCTATATTTATTTGAATTTTCGGGAGGTTCGCGTGCGGACTATCCTAGTAATTGTTGGGTTATGGCTGCTGATCAACGTTTTGTTTGTTGTGATCACGATGCCCCCTCGCAGGCCACGGTTACCTTCTCGATTGGCGCGGCTCCCGCTGATCGAAGCATTGGATGCAATCAAGCGCTTTCTGAAAATACGACGCCGTTGAAAAGTCAGACGATTACGCTGTCATTCCAACCAGTCAAACACCGGACTATCACCTGTCATTTTAATCTGCGAGACTTTCAATCCGAGACAAACAATGGCTTGCGAAAAGCAAGTCCGAAGGAGGTTCGCAGTGGAGAAGGTGCGACGCTTGCGCGCGATGGGTTCTCTGTGCCGTCAACAGGCCGCGTACAACAGCATGAACAAATGGAAACTCCTCGCGGACGCGGAAGGCTGGGAGCACTTGGCTGAGCTTGAGCTGTCGTCCCACTTCCGGGAATGCAACGTCGCTAGCTCAGCCAGCTCGCTTGATCCGGCTGGGTGAGAAAACTCCTGCAACACGGTGATGAAAACCGACCACGGCCAACTGTACAAACATCGGGGGCGTGCAATGAGTAAACGTAATCGGGCGTACAACCGCGTTGTCCTGTGCCTGCGCGCTCAGGCGCTTCGTTCTCAGCTTACCGAACTTGACACCCTTCGAGGCCGAGTGCGAGAGGCCTAGGAGAATACAGCTCTCGATCAATCGGCAGACCCGGTGAAGTCAACCATTCACTGATTGATCGCAGGTCGTCGAGCGCGCGCTGCTGGGAGGGTACGCTGCCACCGGGCGCACGGCCGATCAGCCCTCAATGTGTTTCACCGTCGAAATCGGCCAGCGACCTTCATGTCCCGCGACCGAGATGCGAAGTCCGTGCTCATCATCGAGGAAGACGCGATCAATTGTGCCAGCCTTGCCGTCAGTCAAGACGACGGTCTTGCCGACCAGCTCCGTCTCGGCCTCGTGCAGTTCGCGCAAGATGTTCATCGCTCGCGCGTCGCCGGTACTTGCAGCACTCACGAATGCACCCTGTTTGGTGCGAATTCTTGTACTCTACCACTCTGGCATTTTGACGCGAGCACGCAATCGGGGGAGTTCGAGGGCGCGTGAATTGATTTCTGCGGCCTCGTGCAGTTCGCGCGAGATGTTCATCGCTCGCGCGTCGCCAGTACTTGCAGCACTCACGAATGCACCCTGTTTGGTGCGAATTCTTGTATTCTACCACTCTGGTATTTTGACGCGAGGACGCAATCGGGGGAGTTCCAGGGCGCGTGAATTGAATTCTGAAACGATCCCTCGGGTCTCACTTGTTATCTTCACCACAGACGTGGCCGTTCGGAACTCTTGCAGTCCGCAATGAGTTACAGAGCCGCCGACTGGATGGAGCATGAGCGGTCGCGTGCGCGATAGCACGTGACGGTTTCTCGATCGCGCCGGTCGGCGGCACTTGAACAGAGAGAGGCGACAATGAAGGCACCACTTCTTCTTGCTGGCGCATTCATCATCGGATGCGCCGCCCCGGCACTGGCCGATGAGTACTATGTCGTGCAGGGTCCGAACCGCCAATGCACCGTTACCACGACACGTCCGGCGGACAAGGAGGTCGTAACACAGATCGGTCCGCTGGCCTTCAAGAGCCGCGTGGAAGCCGAAGATCGCATCAAGCAGACCAAAGTCTGCGAGGAAGGGACAGTTGGTAGCAGCAGCAGCACGACTGTCATCAAGGAGAAATAGTCGAGGGCATCATTCCTGATCGTCTTTGGCTATTCGAGAAAAGTCGCGCCCATTCCTGTCGGCGCGACTTTTTGTGTTCTCCAGACACCAACTGACCTGCGTTCTTGGGTTCATTCCGGCGGCCTTTGCCGAATTCCGCCACTACGTGAGCAAATGCGCGGATGCTCGAAATGCCACGCGCTGCGATCACTGCGAAGAAGAGTTCGCGCCTGAAGAGCTGACCGTGCTCGCGCCACCGGCTGGGGACGGCGAGTTGATCTGTGCTCGGTGCATTGAAGTCAAGCTCCGTCGAGCCATCGCGAAGCTACCGCGCGGTGATAACTGATGCTCAGCGCATCAGCGGGGATGGTCGGCGGCGCCAGGCATACGCGACTTTTTCGCATTAGCGTCATCTCGCAGCTTCGGCTTGTGGATCAAGGGAGCTGCATGCCGGGGCATAGTTGCAATTGCCGAATTCGTTGCGGTCGTTCTCGCGTACTCCTGTCAGATCGACGCCTTGCATCTCCAGCCATGGGAAACGCCAATCGGGATCAGGACATCGACGCAGCGTTGCACGCACCCCATGACGCCTGCCGCACCAGAGACGCGGCACAGCCCGCTTGCGACAGGTTCTTGCGTCCAAACAGGAAGGCTCGGTAGGCCGAGTCTATTCGCTCATCTACAATCCGGATGACCTGCGCGCTCCGCTCTTAGAAGACCAAGGCGCTGTCATTGCATTCGGAGGTATCGAACTACAGGAAGCCGGGTATGGCGACGCACAAGGATGCTGGCCGTCTCGATGAGGTCATCGCTTTGGGGTTCGCTTTGCGCAACCTTCAACCAAAGCCGCCTCGCCAGTTCTTCGCCGGAAGGCGCACCGGAAGGCACCGATGCTCCCGCGCCCAAAAGTAAAACGGTGCGCTTGGGATCGATCCTCCGCTTTAAGTCCTCAAGAGTAATGGGCATGAGTTCGGCTTTCCTGCGAATCGCGAGTGGTGACGGTGGCACAATGCAGGGTAGCAACGCGAGAGATGGGAGGATTGTCCCACCTATTCACAGGGCCGCCCTTGTCTCGCCACGGCCGGTGCGAAACTTCGGAAGTGACCGGTCAGACACCTGCCAGCCCGCCGACGCATCATCGGGGCTTCCACGGTGAAAAATCATGGCCGCTGCGCATCGGGACACAACCGGGGATACAGACCGCAATTCCCATTGATTTTACTGATGTTTTTACGCCACAAAAGTCCCTGCGCAGGGGAGAGTCGGCCAGCGTGAGCTGTGGCCGGGCTCGCAATTGGTCGGATGACGCGATCAGGCGGCGACCCGTGGCTCCTTCTGCTCCAGGGCCTTAGCGAGAGGCACGCCGACGATTCGCCTCAGCTCGGCGGCGACGCCGTCCAGCACCGCGCGTTTCTCCTTCATCCGCTTGGAGTGGTTGTAGACCTTGCCGGTAACGGTCGGTACGATCTGTTCCGATTTTTTGCTGGCGACGTGGTCGAGGCACTTCGCGATCGAAGCATCGTCGAAGCCGAGGTCGCCGGCTAATGTCGCTGCCGTCCGGCGCAAGTCGTGCGGCGTGAATGGCTTGAGGCCGAACAGCTCGCAAAGTCCGGGGGTCTTGGTCTTGTCTTTGTTCTTCTCGTGCTTGGTGCCGCGAAGGGCATCGGCCATTGCCTTGCGGTGGACTGGCTGGCCCTTGTACATCGGGCTCTCGAAAACATACTGCTGGTCGTCCGACGCCAGCGCTTCCTTGATGATCTCTACCGCCAGATCGGACAATGGCTGCTGGATCACGCGCCGCTTCTTGACCCGCTTGAGGGGCACGTCGAAACGCGGATGCTCGCCGCCGAGGTCAAATAGCTCATCCCGATGCGCGCCGAGCAGTTCGCGTGACCGCAGCATGGTGACTAGCTCGAACTTGAGGGCGAGGCGGGTCCGGCGGTCATAGGGGGGGTCGTTGCGGTCCAAGCCGTGCCAGAACGTCCTGATCTCGTCCTCGGAGAGAACGCGAGTGCGGGGATGCTCCGGATCGAGCTTCGGCAGGTTGACGCAGGGGCTGGCGGTGACGTAGTCGCGGCCGGCCTCAGCTGCCCAGTTGAACAGGCCGGAGGCAGCCTTACGCATGTGGCGTGCGTTGCTGACCGACGGCTTGCCGAACTTGCCCGCGACGATGTCGTTCGAGAGTGTGGCGATGTCGTGCTTGGTGACCTCCATGGCCAATTTCTTGCCGAGGCGGGGGCGGATGAAGCGGTCGAGGTGGCTCGCGGTGTACTCCCAAGCCTCAAGCCGCGGCCGCATCTCGCCGTCGGGCTTCTTGACCAGCGTCTTCATCCACGCGATGCGCTCGTCAATGATCTCGGCGACAGTCTTGCCGCGCTTGGCCTTTGCAGCCTCATGGTCGCGGAAGGTCTCGGCGAGTGCCTCGCCACCCATACCCTTGAGGCCGTAGACCTTGCTGCGGGCGTCCTCGACCGTGAAGGTCTCCGGGTTATAGACGCCCAGCCAGCCGGTGCGCTGCTTGCCGGTCTGTTTGTCGGTGAATTTGAACGAGAAGGTCGCCACCCCGGCCGTAGTGATGCTGACGTACAAGCCAGGGCACTTGCGGTCGTAGATCTTTGCCCGCGTTGAGACCCGTTTCTCGCAGAGGCGATCGGTCAAGATGACGTTGCTATTGCGGCCCCGCTTGCCGGCGGGGGAGGGGACAATGGTAGTATTCATGTGGTTTCGGCTCCTAAGGCTTGGGACCAAAGGGCTCGGCTTTGCGGCTTTCAGTCTGTCGTGCGGACGCTGAAAGGCTTAGGGCCGGGCCCTTATTTTGGTGAAGCCCGCTGAAACAGCCCGCATCAGGCTAGTCCAAAAGCGCTTGTTTTAAAGGGCTTTCTTAGTTTCGGCGTGTTTCACCGAATGCCAAAATATAGACGTGTGGTCCTGGCCGTCGTTGCTACGGTCAAGCTCTGGCGGAGGCGGCAGTCGCGTCAACCGGCGCGGCGTCGGTGAATTCCGCGAAGGCGAGGGAGGCCAGAACGAACTCGGCTCCCGGGAGAGCACGGCATAAGCCGTCCAACCACTGCGCAGGGAAGGCCGAGTGATTGGCACCACCTGTATGCTGCTGTGCGGTTTCTTCTGCGCTACCTTTCGCGCAGCAGACCGCGGGTGCCAGGTCAGCACCTGGCCTTCCCTGCGCCCTCTTGGACAAAGAGGGTGGAGCGACGAAGCAAAGCTCGGGCGAAATCCGCCGCGGGATCGGGAAGGCGTGTCTGCGACTACACACTCGCGTCATCGCCCGCGAAGGCGGGCGATCCAGTACTCCGAGACAGTTGTGGTTCAGCGGAGAGGTCGCGGCGTACTGGATTCCCCGCCTTCGCGGGGAATGACAGTTGTATCTGGAGGACGAAGCCGATGCGTCATACTCCGTCATTGCGAGCGAAGCGAAGCAATCCAGAGTCTTTCCGCGGAGGGATTCTGAATTGCTTCGCTCCGCTCGCAATGACGATGTGGAGGCGGCGAGTCCCAATCCATCACCGGGTGACGATGATGGAGATAGTAAGATCGTCTACCTCTACCGTCCCGCCGGTGCCGACGTGGCGCCGTTGGCGTAGCGCGACCAGTCGGGCGTGGTTGGCTGCGACGGCCAGAGCGCGGCGTTGGAGTCGCGCACCGATTGGGTGATGGGGGCCGGTTGCGCCTTGCGGCTGTGGTGGCGGTCGCTCGCAGCGGCGGTCTGGATGGTGGCGGCGGCAATCAGCGTGGCGCCGAGAATGGCGAAAGTTTTTTGCATCGTTGTTTCTCCCGTGACGACGCTCCGGCTGTGAGAAATGTGTTCGTCGTCGCGGCTGACATGGCGATGGGGCCTTGCGAATATCAGCGGCGCCACCTTCACGTTGCGGCGAGCAAATTTTTTGGTCCCGGCTAAATATTCGGCAGTCGGCCGGTCGGGCCCGATGGACTTGCCCCCGGCAATCCGGTTGAATGGGGCGAATTGGTTTTCAGGCGACAACGATGTCGAAATATCTGCTGGTCCTTCTCCTGATCGCGGCGCCGGTCGCGGCGCAGGTCAAGCCCACTCCGAGGAGTTCGGCGGCGCATCCCGACCCCTGCGCGCCGATCGGGCGGACCGCGGACGGCAAGCTGGTCTACTCGATGAAATGCGAGAACCTTCCCGCACCGCCTCCACCCCCGCCGCAGGCGGAACTCAAGGAGGCGCCGCCGCCTGCCGCCGAGCCCGAGCCGGAAACGCGGCGGAGCGGCATTTTCGGCTGGTCCTACGACCGCAGGTGAGGTGTCGCGCCCCTTGCGCGAAGCTCGATGGAATGCTCTTTGCTTGAAAGTTCCCCGTGGGGCCTCTAGCCCCCGATCCAGAGAGATGAGATGAGCAAACTCGTTATCCGTGCCGGCGACTATACCTTCGATGCCCGCTTCGAGGAGCAAGCGGCGCCCAAGACCGTTGCCGCGTTCCGCAAGGCCATGCCGTTCGAAAGCCACATCATCCACGTGCGCTGGAGCGGCGAGGCGGTGTGGATGCCGCTCGGCGACCTCGATTTCGGCGTCGGCTATGAGAACCACACCAGCTATCCCGCGCCCGGCCAGATCATCCTCTATCCCGGCGGCATCAGCGAGACCGAGATCCTGATGGCGTATGGCGGCGTGAGCTTCGCGAGCAAGATGGGCCAGCTCGCCGGCAATCACTTCATCACGGTGACCTCGGGGCTGGAGAATCTCGCGACGCTGGGCAAGAGCGTGCTGTGGAAGGGCGCGCTGCCGATCCGCTTCGAGGAAGTCTGAGTGACTGATACCCGCTACCCGCGCGATCTCCGCGGCTACGGCCGCAACCCGCCGCATCCGCAATGGCCGGGCAACGCGCGGGTTGCGGTGCAGTTCGTCGTCAATTTCGAGGAGGGCGGCGAGAACAACATCCTGCACGGCGACCGCGCCTCGGAAGCCTTCCTGTCCGACGTGCTCGGCGCGCAGCCCTGGCCGGGCCAGCGTCACGCCAATATCGAATCGATGTTCGAATATGGCTCGCGCGCCGGCTTCTGGCGGCTGTGGCGGATGTTCAATGAGCGCAAATGGCCGACCACCGTGTTCGGCGTCGCAACCGCGCTGAAGCGGAATCCGGAAATCGTTGCCGCGATGAAGGAGTCCGGCTGGGACATCGCCAGCCACAGCCTGAAATGGATCGAGCACAAGGACATGACCGAGGCGCAGGAGCGCGCCGAGATCGCCGAGTCGATCCGCGTCCACCTTGAGGCGACCGGATCGCGGCCGCTCGGCTGGTACACCGGTCGCTCCTCGATCAACACCAACCGTCTCCTGATGGAGGAGGGTGGCTTCCTCTATCTCTGCGACTCCTATGCCGACGATCTGCCCTATTGGGTCAAGGGCGCCAGGGGCAAGCAGCTCATCATTCCCTATACGTTAGACGCCAACGACATGCGGTTCATCAACCCGCAGGGCTTCGCCGAAGGCGAGCAGTTCTACACCTATCTGAAGGACGCTTTCGACGTGCTCTACGCCGAAGGAGAGACTGCGCCGAAGATGATGTCGGTGGGGCTGCATTGCCGCCTCGCCGGCCGCCCCGGTCGCGCCGCGGGGCTGATCCGCTTCCTGGATTACATCGGCAAGCACGAGCGCGTCTGGGTGCCGACGCGGCTCCAGATCGCGCAGCATTGGCACGACAAGCACGCGCACCTGGCCGCCGACGCATTCGAGATCGGGTAAGCAACGATGTCGCAAATCCCGCTCGCCGATCTCAACGCCGCTGACAAGGCCGGCTTCGTCGCGGCGCTCGCCAATGTCGTCGAATATTCGCCGTGGATTGCGGAGAAGCTCGCCGGGCAGCGGCCATTCACTGGCATCAACCAGTTGCACACCGCGCTGATGGCAGCGATCCAGAGCGCCGAACCCGACGTGCAGCTGGCGCTGATCCGGGCGCATCCCGATCTCGCCAACAAGACCCAGCGCGCCGCGGGCTTGACGGCGGAATCGACCGACGAGCAGAACAGCGCCGGGCTCGACCGGCTGTCGGACGCCGAATATGCCGCGTTCGAGCGCGTCAACAATGCGTACCGTGAAAAATTCGGCTTCCCCTACATCGTCTGCGTGCGCCGCCACACCAAGGATTCCGTGCTGCGCGACTTCGAGACGCGGCTGCTCAATATTGCCAAGACCGAGACGCGACGTGCGATCGAGGAGATTGGCCGCATCTCGGCGCTGCGGCTCGATCAGCTCGTCATCGCCGACGACAAGCTCAAGGTGCACGGTCGGCTCTCGACGCATGTGCTGGACAATCACGCCGGCAAGCCCGCGCCAGGCATCCCGGTGGAGCTGATCGAGCTCGCGAGTCTCGGCGAGAGCCGCGTCATCGCGCGCACCGTCACCAATGCGGATGGGCGGACCGATCAACCGTTGATCGGCGGCCGTCCGCTTCCGATCGGCCGCTACGAGCTCCGCTTCCGCGTCGCCAAATATTACGCCGAGCGCAACGTGCCGCTGTCGGAGCCGGCGTTCCTCGACGAGATCCCGTTGCGCTTTGCGATCAGCGAGCCGGAAAATCACTACCACGTGCCGCTGCTGGTCACGCCCTGGAGCTACGCGACCTATCGCGGCAGCTAAACATGCTGCGCGGATGATGCGGCTGCCGCAGCATCCGCCTCGGCCGCAGCGCCACCGCTCAAGCCGTTGAAGAAGGCATTGAGCAGCACCGAGACCACCGCACAAAGCAGAATGCCGGACTCCAGCAGGGGCTGGAGATCATGCGGCAGGTTCCGGAAGAAGCCGGGCGCGGCGAGCGGGATCAGGCCGAAGCCGATCGAGATCGCGACGATGAAGAGATTGTAGCGGTTGGTGCGGAAATCGACCGAGGTGAGGATGCGCGCGCCTGTTGCCGCGACCATGCCGAACATCACGAGGCCCGCGCCGCCGAGCACGACCAGCGGCACCGCCTCGACCAGCGCGGCGAGCTTCGGCAGCAAGCCGAGCCCGAGCATGATGCAGCCGCCCGTCACCGTCACCCAGCGCGAGCGTACGCCGGTGACCGAGACCAGGCCGACATTCTGCGAGAACGAGGTATAGGGAAAGGTGTTGAAGATGCCGCCGAGCAGCGTCCCGACGCCGTCGGCGCGCAAGCCCCGGCTCAGGGCTTCGCGGTCCACCGCCTTGCCGGTGATGTCGCCGAGCGCGAGGAACATGCCGAGCGACTCGATCATCACCACGATCATGACGACGCACATGGTGATAACAGGCACCAGGTGAAATTGCGGCATGCCGAAGCGGAAGGGGATCACCAGCGCGCCCCAGGAGGCGGCAGTGACCTTGTCGAAATGCATCACGCCCAGAATGGTTGCGAGTACGGCGCCGGCGACGATGCCGAGCAGCACGGAAACGTTGGCGAGGAAGCCGGTGCCCCATTTGATCAGGCCGAGGATGAAGAGCAGCACGAACAGCGAAATGCCGAGGCCCTGCAATTGCCCATAGGCCGGATTGGGAAAGCTGCCGGCGACGCCGTCGACGACTTTCGTCAGCGTCGGCAGGCCGCCCCCGGCCCAGTTGATGCCGACCCGCATCAAGGAGATGCCGATGACTAGAATGATGCTGCCGGTGACGACGGGCGGAAACAGAGGGAGAAGCCGGCTGACGAAGGGCGCGGCGACGATGCCGAAGATGCCGGCGGCGATCACGGAGCCGTAGATGCCGAGCAGGCCGATATCGGGCGCGGCGGCCATCGAGAGCATCGGTCCGACCGAGGCAAACGTCACGCCCATCATCACCGGCAGGCGGATGCCGACGCCGGGAAAGCCGAGGCATTGCACCAGCGTCGCAATCCCGCAGGCGAACAGGTCGGCGCTGATCAGGAAGGCGACGTCCTCCGGCGGCAGCTTCAGCGCGCGTCCGATGATCAGCGGTACCGCGACCGCGCCGGCATACATCACCAGCACGTGCTGGAGCCCGAGTGCGAGCAGGCGCGGGACCGGCAGGACCTCGTCGACGGGATGGACCTCGCTGCTCATGAATGAATCCCCCTGAAATAGGCCTAACCAAATTTGTCGTGCAGCGCCGGAAACAGCCGGTCCGGCTTGAAGGGCGGTGCGGTAAAGCGGATGCCGGTGGCGTCTGCAATCGCGTTGCCGAGCGCGGCGGCGACCGGGTTGTACGGACTCTCGCTCATCGACTTCGCGCCCAGCGGTCCGATCGTGTCGGAGGTCTCGGCGAAGAAGACTTCGGTGCGCGGTACGTCCGCGAAAGAAGGCAGGTGGTAGTCGCGGAACTTCGGGTTGGCGACGCGGCCGGTCGCGTCGATCACCATCTCCTCGTAGAGCGCAGCGCCAAGCGCCTGCGCGACGCCGCCCTCGACCTGGCCGCGGCACTGCATCGGGTTGGCGACGACGCCGGCATCCGCCGCCTGCACGCTCCTGAGAATCTTGAGCTCGCCGGTGCCCTTGTTCACCGCGACGCGAAAGCCCTGCACGTTGAAGCCGACCGAGCGCGGCGTGCCGCCGGAATTGCCGCTGGCCGCGAGCGGTCGACCACGCTCGCGTGCAAGCGTCGCCAGTTCAGCAAAGGACATCCGTCGCACGCCGCTGACGACGGTCTCGCCCTCGAGCGTGCAGCTTTCGACGTCGCAGAGCCAGGCGTCTGCGGCCGCGGCCCTCAGCTCGGTCGCAAGCTGCATGGCGGCTGCATGCGTCGCCTTGCCGGCGACGAAAGTGCCCGCGCTGCCGTAGGCGCCGGTGTCGTGGCCGCCATGGGCGGTGTCGGACTGGCGCAGGCGAATCTTGTCGACGGTGGTCGCAAGCGTCGTCGCCGCGATCTGGCGGTGGACCGTGCTGGTGCCGTTGCCAAACTCGGCGGTGCCGACGGTGAGGTCGAAGCCGCCGTCGTCGTTGAGCGCGATCATGGCGTCTGCGATGTGCCCGGCCGGCGGCACCGTGTCGATCATGGTCAGCGCGACACCGTCGCCGATCAGCCATTCCGGCGACAGGGCCGGTTGCGGGCCATCGGCCTGCATCGCGCGCTCGACGAGATCGAGGCACTGGTCGAGGCCGTAGGAGCCATACAGCACGTCGTGAAATTCGGACGGCGGCGGCGACAGCATGGGGTCGCCGGGCTTGACGATGTTGCGCCGGCGCATGTCGTAGGGGCTGATGTCGAGTTGCCTGGCCAGCTCGTCGATCGCGGCCTCGATCGCGATCAGCGTCTGCGGCAGGCCATAGCCGCGAAACGCGCCCGATGGCACCGTGTTGGTGTAGACGGCGTAGCCGTCCACTCGCTTGTTTGGGCAATTGTAGACGGCGATGGACTCCGACAGGGAGTGGAACATCACGGGACCGGCGTGATTGCCGTAGGCGCCGGTGTTGGAGAGCACGTCGAGCTGGAGTGCGGTGAGCTTGCCGTCCGCATCGGCACCGGCCTTGATGTGGACCCGCATCGGATGCCGCGTCGACGTCGCGATGAACTGCTCCTCGCGGGTGAGCTCGAGCTTCACGGGCCGTCCGGTCTTGAGCGCCGCGAGGGCCAGGATATCCTCGACGAACATCTCCTGCTTGCCGCCAAAGCCGCCGCCGACGCGCTCGCAGAACACGCGGACCTTGTCCATGGGCAGCTGGAAGATGTCGGACAGCGCGCGCCGGGTCAGGAACGGCACCTGCGTCGAGGTGCGGACGTTGAGCACACCGGAAGCGTCGAGCCAGGCGAGGCCGCCATGGGTCTCCAGCGCCGCATGCTGCACGCGATGACTGTGGAAGGTGGCCTCGTAAGTGACGGCGGATGTGGCGAGTGCTGCTGCGACATCGCCGAACTCGCCATGGGTCTCAGCCGCGAGGTTGCGCTGGGCGTCGGCGACCCGGTTCTCGGTGGTCCGGTCGGGATGAATGATCGGCGCGCCGGGCGCCATCGCCTGCTCTGGATCGATCAGCGCAGGCAGGATCTCGTAAGTGACCGTGAGCCTCCGGCAGGCCTCCTCGGCGGCGCCTTCGCTGTCGGCGACGACGGCGGCGACCTTCTGGCCGACGAAGCGCACGACGTCGTCGAGGATGCGGGTGTCCTCCGGGTCCATCCAGTCCTTCTCGTGCCGGGCGGTCGAGATCAGGACGGCTGGCGCATCCTCATGCGTCAGCACCGCATGCACGCCGGGAACGCCGAGCGCCGCGGACTTGTCGATCGCGATGATCCTGGCGTGGGCGTGAGGCGAGCGGAGCAGCTTGATGTGCAGCAGGCCGTCAATCTGCGTGTCGAAGGTGTAGCGTGCCTTGCCGCGCACGACATCGGGACCTGCTGGCGCCGGAAGGCTGCGGCCGAAGGCGGCACCGGCCTCGACGCTCTCCTCGACGTTGATCTTGCCGAGCAGCGCGTCCTCGATCGCGCGATAGCCGGTGCAGCGGCAGATATTGCCCTTCAGCGCGGCGCCGAGATCGGTGCGCTGCGCCTGGTTCAGCGCGGCGCAAGTCAGGATCATGCCGGCGGTGCAGAAGCCGCATTGAAAGCCCTGCGCATCGAGGAAGGCCTGCTGCATCGGATGCGCGCCGTGGTCGCCGCCGAGGCCCTCGATCGTGGTGACGGTGCGCCCCTCGGCGCGGAATGCCGGGATCAGGCAGCTGTGCACCGGCTCGCCGTCCAGCAGCACGGTGCAGGCGCCGCAATCGCCGGCATCGCAGCCTTTCTTGACGCCGAAATGACCGAGCTCGCGCAGCAACGTGCGCAGGCACTGGCCGGCGCGTGGCTCCTGCGGAAACGTCTTGCCGTTGATCTCGATGCTCATGAGGGCGTTGCCCCCAGGAGTTCGCGGCGAATCTCTTCGGCGAGCCGCAGCGTCATGTGCTTGCGCCAGAGCGGCTTGCCGTGGATGTCGGTGTGGTACAGGTCATCCGTGATCTGCTGCACGATCGTGTCGCGAAGCGCGTTCGCGTCCGGCGGTTTGGGGAAGGAGAGCCGGATCGGCCGCACCGTCGATGCGGTGACGGTCAGTACCAGCGTGCCATCGGGATCGAGGCTGCCGATCAGGAGCGCCGCCGAGCGGCCGACCGGGGCGAGCGAGATCTGACGAAACGCCGTGCGGCGCTTCAGCGCGGCAATCGGGATATCGATCTGCCGCAGCAGGTCGCCCGGCGTCAGGCGGTTGCGCTGGTTGCCGGTGACGAAGTCGATGACGGGAATCTTCTGCTCGCCGCCGCCGGCCTTCCAGATCGTGCAGACGCCGTCGAGCGCTGATGTGAGCGAGATCATCGGTCCCGCCGGCAGCGACATGCAGAGATTGCCGCCGACGGTCGCGGTCTTCCAGATCTTGAACGACGCAAGGAAGGCGCGGCAGCACTGGTTGATCAGCGGCGCCGCGAGCCAGTCTGGTGGGCAGGCGAAACCATCGATCTGCGCGACAGTGCAAGTTGCGGCTATGCCGAGATGGCTCTCGGTGATCGTCAGCGCCGGCCATTTCAGATCGGTGAGATCGATCAGCCGTGTCAGCTGCGCTTGCGGCTCCGAGAACAGCCACGTGCCGCCTGCGAGCCAAGCATCACCTGGCGTCCAAACGGGCAGCTGCGCGCGCGTTTGCGGATGGGCTACGGCTGTGATGGTATTCAAGTCCATGACTGCGCCAGCGCTTGCACCGAGTGATTTGTACCGAGGGAAAGTCTTGCAAGACCAGAGCCAAGTCGCAACAAGAAGTCGCAGCTGGAACGCGATCGGGCTGGCCTCCGCCTTGCCGGTCTGCCGTCAGCTTATGTGGGGAGAAGCAGGATCATGAGCGACGCAAAGCCGATCTGGATCAGGGATCCCCTGGCCATCCTCGCCGACGGCGCCGGGCGCGGGATCGTGGTGAAGGATGGCCGAATCGTCGAGCTCGTGCCGGCCGGCGGCGTGCCAGCGACCGCGGATGTCGCGGTGTTCGACGCGGGCGAACACGTCGTGCTGCCGGGTCTCATCAACACCCATCATCATTTTTACCAGACGCTGACGCGGGCGCTGCCGGCGGCGATGGACCGCGAGCTGTTTCCCTGGCTCCAGGCGCTCTATCCGGTGTGGGCGAGGATGACGCCTGATGCGCTGGAGCTCGGCGTGACCGTGGCGATGTCCGAGCTGTTGCTGTCGGGCTGCACCACCACGACCGATCATCACTACGTGTTCCCGGCGGGGCTCGAGGAGTCCGTCGATATCGAGGTCGGAGTCGCAAAACGGCTCGGCGTGCGCGTGCTGCTGACGCGCGGCTCGATGAACCTGTCGCAGCGCGACGGTGGCCTACCGCCCGACAGCGTCGTGCAGGACGAGGACACGATTCTCGCCGACAGCGCGCGCGTGGTCGCAAAGCATCACCAGCGCGGTGCGGATGCGATGGTGCAGATCGCGCTCGCGCCTTGCTCGCCGTTCTCGGTGACGACCTCCCTGATGCGCGCGACCGCCGATCTCGCCGACAAGCTCGACGTGCGCCTGCACACCCATCTCGCCGAGACCGAGGACGAGAACAAGTTCTGCCAGCAGATGTATGGCTGCCGTCCGCTCGACTATCTGGAGCAATGCGGCTGGCTCAATGCGCGGACCTGGCTCGCCCACGGAATCTTCTTCAATCCGGACGAGATGAAGCGGCTCGGCAAGGCCGGGACGACCGTCAGCCATTGCGCCTGCAGCAATCAGCTTCTGGCATCCGGTTGTTGCCCGGTCTGCGAGATGGAGGAGGCCGGCGTCGGGATCGGCATCGGCGTGGACGGCTCGGCCTCGAACGACGGGTCGAACCTGATGCAGGAGGTGCGGGCCGCGTTCCTGCTGCAACGGGCGCGCTACGGGGTGACGAAGGTCAGCCACAAGGATGCGCTGCGCTGGGCGACCAGGGGCTCGGCGGCCTGTGTCGGCCGGCCGGAACTCGGTGAGATTGCCGTCGGCAAGGCGGCCGATCTCGCGCTGTTCAGGCTCGACGAGCTGCGCTTCTCCGGCCATGGCGATCCCCTGGCCGCATTGGTGCTGTGCGGGGCGCACCGGGCCGACAGGGTCATGGTGGCAGGACAATGGGCCGTCATCGACGGCGCGATTCCGGGACTGGACGTCGCCGATCTCATTCGCCGCCACAGTTCCGCGGCGCGGGCGATGCAGGCGGGATAGGGGCAGAATAGAAAGAGGGGGCAACCACAAGTGCCGGGTGCTTGTGGCTACCCCCTCCGAACCTCCTCCGGGAGGAGCAGGTGGTCCAGGCAATGCAAGAAGCGTGCTACTTGCCCGGCAGCTTGTCGTCGATGCCCTTGACGTAGAAATTCATGCCAAGGATCTGGCCGTCAGCGAGATTGGCGCCGCCCTTGCACTCGACCTCCTTGCCGTCCTGCCCAACGATCGGGCATTTGAACGGATGCAGCTTGCCGGCGGTGATCGCGGCCTGGGCATCCTCGGCCATCTTCTTCACGTCGTCGGGCATGTTGGTGTAGGGCGCCATCGCGAACATGTGGCTGTCGAGGCCGCCCCAGGTGTCCTCGGACTTCCAGGTGCCGGCGAGTTCGGCCTTGACGCGCTCGATGTAGTAGGGGCCCCAGGTGTCGAGGATCGAGGTCAGCTGGGTCTTGGGCCCGAACTTGATCATCTCGGAATCCTGGCCGAAGGCGAGCTTGCCGCGTTCGCTGGCGATCTGCATCGCCGCCGGCGAGTCCGTGTGCTGCATGATGACGTCGGCGCCCTGGTCGATCAGCGCCTTGGCGGCGTCGGCTTCCTTGCCCGGATCGAACCAGGTGTTGGCCCAGATGATCTTGACCTTGATGCTCGGATTGATCGTCTGCGCCGCGAGGATCGTCGCGTTGATGCCGGAGACGACTTCGGGGATCGGGAACGAGCCGATATAGCCGAGCACGCCGGACTTCGACATCTTGGCCGCGATCAGGCCCTGGATGTAGCGGCCCTGATACCATTTGGCCGAATAGGTCGACATGTTCTTGTCGCGCTTGTAGCCGGTGGCGTGCTCGAAATGCACGTTCGGGTATTTCTTGGCGACCTTCAGCGTCGGATCCATGTATCCGAACGACGTCGTGAAGATCAGCTTGTTGCCGGCGCGGACGAGCTGCTCGATGGCGCGCTCGGCGTCGGGACCTTCAGGGACGTTCTCGAGCGTGGTGGTCTCGATCTTGTCGCCCAATTCCTTCACCAGCGCCAGACGTCCCTGTTCGTGCTGGTAGGTCCAGCCGAGGTCGCCCACCGGGCCGAGGTAAATGAAGCCGACCTTCAGCTTGTCGGCGGCGGAGGCGGCACTGACGCTTCCGGCAAGCAGAAGCCCGGCAGCCAGCGCAAGAAGTGATTTTCTCATCATCAATCTCCAGATAGTCGGGGAAAGCCACGATCCGCAGCGTGCGCGCCCCATCGCGCCCGCCGTGGAAATGAAAACTCAGCGGTCAGGCACGAACACGGTGCCGAGCGCAGCGGGTGCGGTCGAGCCGCCGGTGCGCGCCCGGGACAACAGGACCAGGACGATGACGGTTGCGAGGTAAGGCAGCGCCGACATGAACTGCGAGGGAATGCCGACGCCCCAGCCCTGCGCGTGCAGTTGCAGGATCGTCACCGCGCCGAACAGATAAGCGCCGACCACGAGCCGGCCCGGCCGCCAGGACGAGAACACCACCAGCGCCAGCGCGATCCAGCCGCGGCCCGCGGTCATGCCGGGAATGAAGAACGGCGTGTAGGCGAGCGGCAGGTAAGCACCGGCAAGCCCGGCGCAGGCGCCGCCGAACATCACGGCGAAAGTGCGGATGCGCAGCACGGGATAGCCGAGCGCGTGCGCGGAGACGTGATTGTCGCCGCAGGCGCGCAGGATCAAGCCCGCCCGCGTGCGGTACAGGAACCACCAGACGCCGATGATGAGTGCGATGGAGAAATAAACGAAGGCGTCCTCGCCGAACAGCACGCGGCCGATCAACGGGATGCCGGTGAGGCCGGGAATGGCAAGATGCAGCGCCGGCGTGATGCGCTCGCCGACGAACCCGGCGCCGATCAGGCCGGAGAGCCCGATGCCGAGGATGGTCAGTGCCAGGCCCGTTGCGACCTGGTTGACCGCGAGGCCGAGCGCCATCAGGGCGAAGATCAGCGACATCAGCGCGCCCGCGACGATGCCGAACAGCGCGCCGACGAAGATCGAGCCGGTCAGCCAGGCGCCGGCAAAGCCGCAGGCGGCGCCGACGATCATCATGCCCTCGACGCCGAGATTGAGCACGCCGGAGCGCTCGGTCACGAGCTCGCCGGTCGCCGCGATCAGAAGCGGCGTCGAGGCGGCGAGCACCGCAAGGATGATGGCTTCAACCAGTTCCACGGGCCACCTGTCGGTTCGGGAAGACCAGCTTGAAGCGGTAGAGAATGAGGGAGTCGCAGGCGAGCACGTAGAACAGCAGGATGCCCTGAAATACCTTGGTGACGTCCAACGGGATCTTCATCGCGATCTGCGCCTGCTCGCCGCCGATAAAGGTCAGTGCGAGAAAAAGGCCTGCAATTAATATTCCAAGGGGATTCAGCCGGCCGAGGAAAGCGACGATGATCGCGGTAAAACCGTAGCCCGGCGAGATCCCGGGCTGGAGATGTCCGACCGGGCCTGCGACCTCGATGATGCCGGCGAGGCCGGCCAGCGCGCCCGACACCGCGAAGGTCAGGATGATCAGCTGGTTGGCGTTGAAGCCGCCGAACCGCGCCGCGCGGGGCGCCGCGCCAACCACGCGGATTTCGAATCCCTTGATGGTTCGTCCGAGCAGGATCGCCGCCGCTGCAACGACGAGCAGGGCGATGATCGACCCGAGGTGGAGCCGGCCGCCTTCGATCAGCAGCGGCACCGTCGCCACCGGATCGAATTCGGCGGTGGTCGGGAAATTGAAGCCGTGCGGATCGCGCCAGGGGCCGCGCACGAGGTAGTCGAGAAGAAGATCGGCGACATAGACCAGCATCAGGCTGGTCAGGATCTCGCTGGCGCCGAACTTCACCTTGCAGATCGCCGGGATCAGCGCATAGAGCGCGCCTGCTGCGGCTGCGAGCACGAGCATCGCCGGCAACACCCAGGCCCCGGCGTCGGTGCCTTGCGTCTTCACCGCAATCCAGCTTCCGGCGACCGCGCCGATCAGGAATTGCCCTTCGGCGCCGATGTTCCAGGCATTGGCGAGATAGCAGAGCGACAGGCCGATCGCGATCATCACCAGCGGTGTTGCCTTCACCGCGATCTCCTGGAGCGAATAGCTGTCAGTGAGCGGCGCGATGAAATAGGCATGCAGGGCGAGCAGCGGATTCTTGCCGAGGATCGCGAACAGGATGGTCATGGTGACGATCGTCAGGCCGATCGCGATCAGCGGCGAGACCAGCGCGATCGTGTTGGAGCGCTCGGCGCGCTTCTCAAGCACCAACTGCATGCGCGGCCTCCTTCGGCTCCAGGCTGCTACCGCCCATCAGAAGGCCGAGCTTTTCGCGAGTCGCCTCGCTTGTTGCGAGCGGCGCGGACAGGTGGCCGTGGAACATCACGGCGATGCGGTCGGCGATCTCTGCGAGCTCGTCGAGATCCTGGCTTGTCACCAGCACGGCAGCGCCGGCGGTTGCGAGATCGAGCAGCGCCTGGCGGATGACGGCGGCAGCGCCGGCATCGACGCCCCAGGTGGGCTGGCTCACCACCAGCACCGCCGGATTGCGCAGGATCTCGCGGCCGACGATGAACTTTTGCAGATTGCCGCCAGAAAGGCTCGCAGCCTCCGGATCACGCTTGGCCTTGCGCACATCGAACGTTTCGGTCGCGCGGTCGACGGTCTTCAGCGTGGCCGCGGTGTCGATGAAGCCGCGATGGACCATGCCGCTGGCGGCGTGGCCGGTCAGCAGCGCGTTTTCCGACAGCTTCATGCGCGGCGCGGTGCCGTGACCGAGCCGTTCCTCGGGAACGAAGGCGGCCCCCAGCTTGCGCCGCTGCGTGATCGACAGATGCCCGGCGGCGATGCCCTCGATGACCACCGTGCCGGGGTCCTTGGACAGGCGCTCGCCGGAAAGCGCGGCGAACAGCTCGTCCTGGCCGTTGCCGGCGACGCCGGCGATGCCGAGAATCTCGCCGCCCTTCAGCTCGAACGAGATGTGCTCAAGCCGAACGCCGTGCGCTTCGCTCGGTGCGAGCGTGAGGTCGTTGACGACGAGCCGCGGCACGGTGGTCTTGCGGCCGGCGGGCGCTTTGACTTCCTTGATCTCGCCGCCGACCATCATGCGCGCGAGCGAGGCGGCGGTCTCGAGCCGGGGATTGCAGGTGTCCACTTTCTTGCCGCCGCGCAGGATCGTGGCGGTGTCGCAGAGCCGCTTCACCTCCTCCAACTTGTGGCTGATGTAGAGGATGGCACGGCCTTCGGCCTTGAGCCGCTCCAGCACGATGAAGAGCTGGTCGGCCTCCTGCGGCGTCAGCACGGCGGTAGGCTCGTCCAGGATCAGGAATTTCGGATCCTGCATCAGCGCGCGAACGATCTCGATACGCTGGCGCTCGCCAACCGACAATTGCCAGACCTCGCGTTTGGGATCGAGCGGCAGTCCATAGGTCTTCGACACCTGCTCCAGCCGCGCCGACATGTCCTTGAAGGACTCTTTGCCGTCGAGGCCGAGCGCGACGTTCTCGGCGACGGTGAGGTTGTCGAACAGCGAGAAATGCTGGAACACCATGCCGATGCCGCGGCTGCGAGCTTCCGACGGACCGGACAGTACGATCGGCTGGCCCTGCCAGCGAATCTCGCCGGCGCTGGGCTGGATCAGCCCGTAGATCGCCTTGACCAGCGTGGACTTGCCGGCGCCGTTCTCGCCCAGCAGCGCGTGGATTTCCGTCGGCCAGATATCGATGTCGATGGAATCGTTGGCGAGAAAATCCCCATAGCGCTTGGTGAGCCCGAGCGTCTGAAGCAGCGGGGACTCGCCGGAATGCAGGCCGTTAGGCGTCGGATCTAACATTCGCTGATGCGCTTGCATGGGGTGAAGTGTCTCAATAGTGAGCTAGTTTGAACCGCCGCGTAAGGTGTGAAAAGCGTCATCCCTTGCTCAACGCTTCGGCAGGCGGTTGATATCGGCGAGTCGCCGCTCCGGCCGGGTGCGGATCGTGCTCCAGCGCCTCGGGACTGTCCTTGCGGGCGCGGCTTGCACGTGACGTCTGTTGCAAATTTGTGACGGTTCAAACCAAATCGGAACCGGCTGTGCAGGCTTGACCTGAAGTTGAGCAAAGTCGCGCCACCGCGCGTATGCATTTGCGGACCGATGTGACGATGGCCGTCTGTCATCATGCCTTGCACGTTCGCTCCGACATGAAAGCCGAACAAAATCAAACGGGAATGTCCGGCAATAGCCCGCCTTGCCTTGTCGTAGGCCGGCGGAAGGGAGCGCGCAAGAATCCCTAGGATTCCGCAGTGAAATGCCGCCGCGTGCCGAAACATGCGGCATGCCTTGAAAGAAGTTGAGGCTTCTCACCCCGGGAGATCGGCGCAAGTGTCGCACCCAAGGGACGTTCATTTTTACGTGTCCAAACTTGGGGGTATTCAGGATGTCGTTTCGTTTCAAGGCAATTGCAGCCGCCGCGCTGTCACTTGCTACGCTCGCTACCTCTGGCCTGGCCCAGGCGGCGGATCTGCCGGTCAAGGCTGCCAAGAAGGCGGCCGACCTCCCGTTCTTCCTGGTGATCGACAACCGCGTGTCCTTCTCGTGGATGCCCAAGGGTACCGACCCCGGCATGTGGAGCGTCCGTCCGGACGGCAGCATCAACGGCACCACCGCGAAGCAGGTCTACTCCTTCACCCACTTCGACCTCTGGGCCTACGGCACCAACTTCTTCACCATCTCGATGTTCAAGTCGGGTCATAACGACCCTGCCTCGCCTTGCGTTGCGCCGGGCGTGAACATCAACGGCACCGCCAGCGATTGCGCGGGCGCCACCGAAATCTACGGCCTGTTCCGCTCGACCTTCGGCTGGAACGAGATCTTCAACACCAAGGCCTTCACCATGGGGCCGCTGCACAACATTTCGTTCGAAGTCGGCATGGATGCCAACACCGAGAACAACTTCCTCGCGCCCGCCAAGCGCGACGTCGTCGCCGGTCTCCAGTTCGCCTTCGACCTTCCCTACAAGGGCTACATCAACGTCGCTCCGTTGATGTACTGGGAGTTCTCGAACCACAACGCCTTCACCCAGTGCGGCCTATTCGGCGCTGGCGTCCCCGGCGTGACCTGTAACTCCGACGGCAATGTCAGCTACAACCCGACCTGGGCCGTCGAAATCAACTACTACATGGACCTCGGCTTCCTGCCGCCGAACATGCAGTTCTGGTCGATCAGCGGTCGCGCCGGCTGGTACGGACCGAAGGGTGACTCGAACGGCCTTCCCGCGCTGTCTGGCACAGGCATCTTCAGCACCAAGTCCAAGACCGAGCTGAACAGCGAGCCGATCCGCCTGACCTTCGATGCCTCGAAGGCGGTGTGGGGTGACAAGTACTCGCACTTCGTCGACCTGTGGGTTGCCTACCGCTACTGGCAGAACAAGTTCGGCCTCGACCACAACGCCATGGCGGGCGTCTGCACGATCGCGCCGACTGGCCAGAGCACCAAGAGCTGCACCGAGTCCACGGTCTACGGTGGCATCACGGTGAAGTTCTGATCGACTGAAGTCTCCAAGCTGAAGCGATGGCGCCGCGCATGACCCGCGCGGCGCCATTCGTTTTTGAGGTGCTGTGATGTAGGGTGGATTAGCCGAAGGTGTAATCCACCACGGTTTTTGTCTGCGGAAACAGAAGAGGTGGGTGCCATCGGCTAACCCACCCTACGAAGTCGAGCTACTTCGTCCACACGCCGTCGTGCAGCGCTTCGGCCTCGACCTCCAGCAGCGGCCCGACGACCTCCGTCGGTCGCTGGCCGCTGGCAAAGACCGCGCGGCAGGGCAGGTCGAGGGTCGGGTTCTCCGGATGGTTGCCGGTAACGCCGCGCAGGCGGTGCTCGCTGAGGCCGTAGACGACGCGGCCGATGCCGGCCCAGTAGATCGCCCCGGCGCACATCGCACACGGTTCTGCCGAGGAGTAAAGCGTGGCCTTTGCCAGCACGTCCCGGCCGAGCGAGCGGCAGGCCTGCGTGGCCGCAAGGCGCTCGGCATGCGCAGTGCCGTCGCTATCAGGCATGTAGCCGTTCTCGGTTTCGATCAGCACCTTGCCGTCCGCATCGACGACGATGCAGCCGAAGGGATGGTTGCCATGGGTGAGGGAACGGCGGGCGACCGCAAAGGACAGACGCAGAAAGTGCTCGTCGCGTTCGTCTGCGCCGTCCATCGGTCCTCCCAAAGCATGATCCGGAAAAGTGTACAGCGGTTTTCCGAAAAGATCATGCTCAAACGATTAGTCAGTGTCCCGCCATGTGCCGGCCGACCACGGTGAGATCGGCCTCGCTGGTCCGTGCTTCATACACGAACTCGCCGTGGAACATTACCACGAGGCGATCGGACAATTCGAGCAGTTCATCGAGGTCTTCGCTGACGAGCAGCACCGCCGCGCCGCGGTTGCGCGCCGCCATGATCTCCGCGTGGATCTGCGCCACCGCCGCGAAGTCGAGACCGAAGCAGGGATTGGCGGCAATCAGCACCTCGACGTCGCCGCCGAGCTCGCGGGCGAGCACGGCGCGCTGGACGTTGCCGCCCGAGAGCGCCGAGATTGGCGTATCGGGCGTGCGGGTCTTGATCTTGTACTGCCCGATCTTCTTCCTGGCGTCGTTGCGGAAGGCGCTGCGATTGAGCCACCAGCCGCCGCTGGCGAACGGCGCGCGGTCGAACTCGCGGAAGGCGATGTTGTCGGCGACGCTCATGCCGCCGACACAGGCGTTCTTCAGCGGCTCCTCGGGCAGCAGCGACATCTTGTGGCGCCGCATCTCCTCGCGGCTGGCGCGATAGGGATCGCCTGCGACACGAATCTCGCCGCTCTCGGCCTTGCGCTGGCCGGCCAGCACCTCGACGAGCTGGCGCTGGCCGTTGCCGGAGACGCCGGCGATGCCGACGATCTCGCCGGCGCGCACGGTCAGGGAAACGTCATGGACGGCAATGGCGCCGGCGTCGTCGAGCGCGCGAATTTTTTCCAGTTCCAGCCGCGCCTGGCCGGCTTTGCCGGTACGTGGCGGCTGCACGGTCAGCTCCTCGGCACCGATCATGGTGCGCGCCATCGCGTCTGGCGTGAGCTCAGCGACCTTGCCGGCTCCGGCGAGCTTGCCGCGGCGCAGGATGGTGACCTCGTCGGCGAAGGCCATGACCTCGCGGAATTTGTGCGTGATCATCAGGATCGTCAGCTCGCCCTTGACGACCATGTCGCGGAGCATGCCGAGCACCTCGTCGGCCTCCGCCGGCGTCAGCACCGAGGTGGGCTCGTCCAGGATCAGGAAGCGGCGCTTCAGATAGAGCTGTTTCAGGATCTCGCATTTCTGCCGTTCGCCAGCCGAGATGTCGGAGATTTTTGCAGAGAGCGGGACCTTGAAGGGCATCCGCGCCAGGAAGGCCTCGAGCTCCTTCATCTCCTTCGACCAGTCCACCACGGCCGGCACGTTGTCGCGGGCCAGCACGAGGTTTTCGGCGACCGTCATGGCCGGCACCAGCGTAAAGTGCTGGTAGACCATGCCGAGGCCGAGGGCGTGAGCGTCTTTCGGGTTGGCGATCGCCTGCTCGCGGCCGCCGACGATGATGTCGCCTTCGGTTGCGTGGTAATAGCCCATGATGCATTTGACGAGCGTCGATTTTCCGGCGCCGTTCTCGCCGAGCAGCGCATGGAATGACCCCGGCCGCACCTTCAGCTCGACATTGTCGAGCGCCAGGAAATCGCCGAAGCGCATGGTCATGGCGATGGCGTCGACGCCGAACGCACCTGAGGGCGGGGGCGTTTCGCCGATGATCACGAAATCGCTCCGATGAAGGCGTCGGAGGTGGAGACCGCACCGAACACGCCGCCCTGCATCTTGATCATCTTCAGCGCATGATCGTGATTGCTCTTGTCCGTGGCGCCGCAGCAATCGTGCAGCAGCACGCATTCGAAGCCGCGGTCGTTGGCCTCGCGCATGGTGGTGTGGACGCAGACGTCGGTGGTGATGCCTGTGAGAACGATGTTCTCGATACCGCGTACGCGCAGGATCAGCTCCAGATCGGTGGCGCAGAACGAGCCCTTGCCGGGTTTGTCGATAACAGGCTCGCCCGGCAGGGGGCTAAGCTCCTCGATGATGTCCCAGCCGGGCTCGCCACGCACGAGGATGCGGCCGCAGGGGCCGGGATCGCCGATGCCGGCGCCGATCTGGCGCGAGCGCCAGCGCTTGTTGGCTGGCAGGTCGGAGAGATCGGGACGATGGCCCTCGCGGGTATGGATGATGTGAAAGCCTTGGGCACGCATGACGCTGAGCAGCTTCTTGATCGGCTCGATCGGCGCCCGCGTCAGCGAGAGGTCATAGCCCATCTTGTCGACGTAGCCGCCGACGCCGCAGAAATCGGTCTGCATGTCGATGATGATCAGCGCCGTGTTCTCGGGGCGGAGGTCACCGTTATAGGGCCAGGCGTAGGGCTCGGACTTGATGTAGCGCTCGGGCATGATTTCGCTCTCTAGCGGGTGATCGACAATTCGGCCGGGGCTCCGGTCAGTGTGCGTTTCGGCGAGCAGGTGATGATCATGATCGCCAGCGTCAGGATGTAGGGCGCGGCGTTGAAGAGGTGATAGCCGGAGGTGACGCCAACCGATTGCAGCGCCGGTCCCAGCGCCGCGGCGCCGCCGAAGGCGAGCGAGGCCCACAGACAGAGCAGGGGATCCCAGCGCGCGAAGATGACGAGCGCGACGGCCGTGATGCCCTGTCCGGAGGACAGGCCCTCGTTCCAGCTGCCGGGATAGAACAGCGACAGGAACGAGCCGCCGATGCCGGCGAGGAAGCCGCCGACCATGGTGGCGCGCAGGCGGATCAGCAGCACCGAGTGGCCCATGGCACGCGCCGCGTCCGAGCTTTCGCCGGCGGTTCGAATGAGAAGGCCCCAGCGTGTGGTACGGAAGGCCCAGTACAGGATCGGGGCGAGCGCGACGCCGATCAGGAACAGGACGTTGACGCGTAGCGCCGCGCGGACCTGCGGGATGTCGCTCCACCAGCCGAAATCGATTGCGGGTAGTCGCGGTGCGGTGGGCTCGATCAGCGGCTTGCCGAGATAGAAGGCAAGCCCGGTTCCGAACAGCATCAAGGCGATGCCGACCGCGACGTCGTTGACGCGCGGCAGCGAGCAGATGCCGGCGTGCAGTGCGCCCAGCAGCGCGCCGGTGATGCCGGCGGCGAGTACACCCAGCCACGGTGATCCCGTGAGGTAGGAGATGCCGTAGGCACTCATCGCGCCCATCACCAGCGTGCCTTCGAGGCCGAGATTGATGCGGCCCGAGCGCTCGGTGATGCATTCGCCGAGACTCACGAACAGGAACGGGGTGGAGACGCGAATGGCACCGCCGAGCACGGCGAGCGGGACGGTCCAGAGTCCGATCGATCCGTCTGCCATCAGGATCTTCCCTTCAAGAATCCGATGCGGCCGTAAAGCGCATCGCTGGCCAGCACGAAGACGAAGATGATGCCCTGGAGCACCAGCACGGACGCGTCGGGCAACCCCAGGCGGCGCTGCAAGAGGCCGCCGCTGGCGCTGATGCCGCCGAGCAGGATCGCGACGGGGATGATGGCGAGCGGATTTTGCCGCGCCAGGAACGCGACGAGAATGCCGGTGAAGCCATAGCCGGCCGCGAGATTGGCGTTGGTGCGCCCCTGCACGGCGGCGACCTCGACCATGCCGGCAAGGCCTGCCGCACCGCCGGCGAGGAAGCAAACGGTCAGGATCAGCTTGCTGACGCCGAGGCCGACGATCTTCGCGGCGCGGATGTTGCCGCCGGCAACCCGCGCGGCGAAGCCGAACACGGTGTGGTAGATCAGGATGTAGGCGGCGATTGCGGCGATCAGGCCGAAGACGAGGCCCCAATGCACGTCGGTGCCGGGAATGCTGCCGATCATGTTGGCGGCGCCGATCTCGCGGGTCGAGGGCTTGTTGAGGCTGGCAGGATCGCGCATCGCCCCCTCGACGAGATGGTTGAGGATCGCGAGCGCGATATAGACGAGCAGCAGGCTCGAGATGGTCTCGTTGACGCCGCGATACTGCCGCAGCGCACCGGACAGCATGATCCACAATCCGCCGCCGATCACGCCGGCGATGATCATGGCGATCTGCACGACGAGCGGCGGCATGCCTTGGAGTGCGAGCGCAGCACTCGTCGCGGACAGCGCGCCGATCAGCAGCGCGCCTTCGCCGCCGATGATGACCATGCCGAGCTGCGCGGGCAGCGCGGTGCAGAGCGCGGTGAGGATCAGCGGCGCAGCACGCGTCAGCGTGTTCTGCCAGGAGAACCAGGTGCCGAAGGCGCCGTAGTACATGTAGAAATAGAGGTCGAGCGGATTCTTGCCGAACATCGCGACGAAGATGCCGAAGACCACCAGCGCGCCTGCGAGCGCCGCGCCCGGGATCAGGACATATTCGATCGTGCCGCCGTGGCGTTGGAGAAAGCCGGGGTCGGCGGCCGGGGCAATTGTCCCGGCCACCTCGGCAGAATCCGCCGCTTCCGTGGTCACGAAGTCGCTCCGATCACGCCTTCGACGAGGTAGTCCATCTTCTCCAGTTCGGGATCCTTCTGGCCGCGATCGGTGCCGGCAGGGATCACCATCTTGCCCTTGTTGTCGAGGAGGCCTCCCTTGAAGATCGTGTAGCCTTCCGCCGACAAGAACTTGGCCTTGACGTCGTCGGCATGCTTGCGCGCCTCGGCGGCGACGGCTTCGCCATAAGGCGAGGTCTTGACGATCTCTTCCTTGAGGCCGCCGCGGAAGAAGTTCGGGATGCTCTCGCCGGCGGCGATCATCTTGACGAACTTCGGATAGAGCGCTTCCCAGTTCCACTCGGCGCCGGTGAGATACGCCTTCGGCGCAAGCGGCGACTGGTTGGTGTGATAGCCGCAGACGAAGGCGCCGCGGCGCGCCGCGTTCTCGACCATCGTCTTCGGCCCGTCGACGTGGCAGGTGAGCACGTCCACGCCCTGATCGATCAGGCTGTTGGTGGCTTCGGCTTCCTTGACCGGCATCGACCAGTCACCGGTGAAGATCACCTGCGTCGTGGCCTTCGGGTTGGCGAGCCTGGCGCCGAGGGTGAAGGCGTTGATGTTGCGCAGCACCTGCGGGATCGGCTTTGCGGCGACGAAGCCGAGCTTGCCGCTCTTGGAGGTGTAGCCGGCGACGATGCCGGAGATGTATTGGGCTTCGTCGATATAGCCGAAATAGCTGCCGGCGTTCTTCGGGTCCTTGTCGGTCCAGAGGCCGCCGCAGTGCTCGAAGCGCAGCTTCGGGTACTTGTTGGCCATCTTGATCATGTGTGGATTGTAGTAGCCGAACGAGGTCGGGAAGAGCAGGGTGGCGCCGTCGAGATTGATCATGGACTCGATCGTCTTCTCGACCGCGTCGGTCTCCGGCACCTTCTCTTCCTCGACGACCTTGAGCCCGGGAATCTTCTTCAACGCCGCCGCGCCCTGCGCGTGCGCCTGGTTGTAGCCGTAGTCGTCGCGCGAGCCGACATAGATGAAGCCGATGGTGGTGTCGGCCGCGAAGGCCGGGCGGGCGCCGGCCGCCGCGCCGAGGGTGAGGGCCGCGCCGCCCTGCAACAAATGACGTCGTGAAATCCTGCCAAAATCCATTGCTTGCTCCCCTTGGGCGGATGTCCCGCCTTGATCTCGCGGCCACCGCCGGGTTGGCGGAGCCCTGGATAAGTTGTCGCAAGCTTTGTGCCAGAGGCTATGAAGCGTGCATTCCGATACAAGTATTTGAAAAATAATAGATATGGTTCTTTCGAGAATCCTGCTGAGGAAAATGGCAGATTATTTTATAGGCAATATTGTTTGATTGTATGCAGTGGAGTTAAGCAGTCTTAACCAGCGTTCGCATGTGTATGACCGGCGTCGGACGGTCTGCCGGCAAGGCGCATTCATGCTAACCACGCGCTGATCGGGACGGCGCCGGACGCGTGATTTTGCTGGCACCGAACTTGTATCGATTGTCGCAAGGACTGCCGCCGCTGCGGGTCCCAGAAGATGGAAAGCTCGACCGAGATGGGTGCTGCCACCGCCGTTCAAGATGCATCGCTCGGCAAGGAGATCGTTCGCCGCATCAACGAGCTCGGTGCGATTTCGGAAGAGACCGACAAGCTCACTCGCATCTATCTCAGCAAGGAGCTGCGCGCGGCTGCGGATCTCATCCTCGGCTGGATGCGCGAGGCCGGCATGAGCGCGCATCTCGATGCGATCGGCAATGTCTGCGGTCGCTATGAGGGCGAGCGGCCGGGGGCGCCCTGCCTGATGCTCGGCTCGCACTACGACACCGTGCGCGACGCCGGCAAATGGGATGGGCCGCTGGGTGTGATCACGGCCATCGCCTGCGTCGCCGATCTCAACCGCCGCGGCAAGCGACTGCCGTTCGCGATCGAGGTCATCGGCTTTGCCGACGAGGAGGGGGTACGTTTCGCCTCGACGCTGCTCGGCAGCCGCGCGGTGGCCGGCACTTTCGACGAGAGCGTCATGAACACGCGCGATCGCGATGGCGTGTCGATGCGCGATGCGCTGGTCAAGTTTGGTCTCGATCCCGATCATATCGGCGCGGCCGCGCGGACCCGGCGCGAGCTGCTCGCCTATCTCGAATTGCACATCGAGCAGGGCCCGGTGCTGGAAGCCCAGAGCCTGCCCGTCGGCGTGGTCACCGCGATTGCGGGCGCGACACGGCTGGCCGCACGGCTGAACGGCATGGCCGGCCACGCCGGCACCGTGCCGATGGCGCTGCGCCGTGACGCGCTCACTGGAGCTGCCGAATGCATCGGCGCGATCGAGCAGTTCTGCCGGACCGACGAGGGCGGCCTGGTCGGCACCGTCGGCTACATCCAGGCAAAGCCCGGCGCGACCAATGTCATTCCGGGCGAGGTGTCCTTCACCATCGACATGCGCGCGCCGACCGACATGCACCGCAAGCGTGCGGTCGCCGACGTCGTCCGACAGGTCGAGGCGATCGCCAAGCGCCGGCAGCTGGCGCTCCAGCTCGATGTCACCCATGAGAACCGCACCGCACCCTGCGCGCCCTGGCTGAAGGACCAGATCGCGCGGGCAATCGCCGCGGAAGGCGTGTCCGTGTTCGAACTGCCGAGCGGGGCCGGGCATGACGGCATGGCCATGATCGACATCGCCGATGTCGGCATGATCTTCGTCCGCTGCCGCGGCGGCGTCAGCCATCACCCGGACGAGCATGTCGAGCTCGCCGACGCCGACGCCGGCGCCCGGGTGCTGCTCAGGGTGGTCGAGAATTTCCGGCCGCGGGCGGCGTAGGCGAGCGTCATGAGCCCGCAGGTCACCGGGTAGAGATACGAATCAGTCATGTTTAAAATGGTGGCCGCCATCACCGGGGTCACGAGACATCAGCCGATTGACGGACATGAACAGCGACATCTCTTTTCCATCACATCGCGAGAACCGGTTTTACCAGGGCATGGCTGCGACGTTTGTCGCCAACGCCCTTCAGGCGGTCAATTTTCTCGGCGATCGATTCCTGAGACAATCGCCTCATTCGTTGTCGGCCATTGAGGACCTCTACCGGCATTCGATGGACAGCGCCTTCTCGGTGACCGAGGCTTTCCTCGTCACGGGGGCGCCGCACGCCTCCGCCTATTACCCGCGCGATTTCGCCTGGTTCTATCCTGACGTTCTCGACCCCGAGACTATCATGGATGCACAGGACGCGGTGCGGCGGGTGCGCCTGCTCGAGAAGAGCGTTCGCCTGTTGCTGGAGGCGGTTCGCGCCGATGTCGTCACGACGACCATCGTCCCGGCGGGACGCGCGCGGTATCTCGGCGTGAACTATTTCTCGCGCCCGTCGGACACGCTGCTCGGCATTCTGGCCGGCCTCCGGCAGATGATCTCCGCCGAGGAGAGGGCGTCGTCCTATCTGGCGATGTCACAATGCGCGCATGCCGGCCGCTTGCTGCTGGCCGAATACGGCGGCGACCTGAAGCGCGCGACCCTTCAGCTCGCGAGCGAGCTGGAGCCGTTCGACGACCACGGTGTCAGCTATTTGCTCTGCGACGCCCGCGCGCCGCGTTCCGCGGCGACGGACACGCGTGCCGAACGAAGGCGTTTCGTCACCAACGCCTGCGTCTACACGACGTTCGCGTGGGCCGTGCAGCTCGGGGTCGTCGACGAGAACGAGCTGAAGCGGCTGCTCGGACGCGACCTCGCGCAATACAAGAAGGACCTGCTCCGCCTGTTCGGCAAGGGCGGCTATATCAGGCACTCCCTGGATGGCCCCGCGAGCTCGCCGGTGTCATCGGTCGCCCTGGACTTCGTCGGCGTGCATCGCGGATTTTGGGATATGAGCGAGGCCAGCGAGCGCGCGCTGTTTGCGGCCACGACGGATCTGATCATTGCCGAACCGCGTTTCCGCATCCCCAGCACGTTTCATTTCCTGGTGTCCGCCGATAATCCCCGGAACAAGATGATCCACAAGATCGCGGCTCCCGCCTACCAGGGGCGTTCGTCCTGGCCGACGTTCAACGTCGAATTTGCCGATCGCATGCTGGACTATGATGAATTCTCGGGAGGGGATACCTATCGGGCCTGCGCGCAAGGGATATTGAAGGACATCCGGACCGCGACCGAGGTCCATGGCGGTTATCAGGAACTGATCTCGGAACATGGTCTGAAATATCGCACCTGGGCTTACAAGGGCGCCGTCGCTCACTCCTGGTTTCCGCGCTTCCTGTCCGTTTGGAGGAGGGCGTATGGAACGCCGCTCCTCCAGTGGAATGATTGATCCGCAGGCGCTATCCCGCCGTCACGTCCACCAGTTCGCCGCCTTCGAGCACCTTGGCCGCCGTGGCGCGGTCGAGGTCGCCTTCCCAGGCCGCCACCACGACCGTCGCAACGCAGTTGCCGACGAGGTTGCCGAGCGCGCGGGCCATGCCGATGAACCAGTCGACCGAGAGCACCAGCACGAGGCCGATCGCCGGAATGCTCGGCACCGCATTGAGCGTCGCGGCCAGGATCACGATGGCCGAGCCCGGCACGCCGTGCGCGCCCTTCGAGGTGATCAGGGACACGCCGAGCACCAAGAGGAGATCGCCGAAGGACAGCGGCGTATTGGTCGCTTGCGCGATGAACACGACGGCGAGTGTGAGGTAGATCGAGAAGGCGTCGAGGTTGAAGGAATAGCCGGTCGGAATCACGAGGCCAACCACGGAATCCTTCACGCCCATCCGCTCCAGCTTCTTCATGATCTGGGGCAGCACCGCGTCCGAGGACGCGGTCGCGAGCACGATGGTGAGCTCCTCGCGCAGGTAGGCGAGGAATTTGAGGATGTTGATTCCGGCGAGCGCCATCACGCCCCCGAGCACGCCGAGCACGAAGATGCCGACCGAGACGTAGAACAGCATCACCAGTGAGACGAGCTGCTTCAGCGAGCCGACGCCGTATTTGCCGACGGTGTAGGCGACTGCGCCGAGCACGCCAAGTGGAGCGACACGGACGATAAGCCCCATGACGCGGAACAGCACGGTGGAGGCCGAGTCGATGATGGAGGTGACGAGCGCGCCCTTCTCGCCGCCGACGAGCGCAAGACCGACGCCGAACAGCACCGCGAAGAACAGTACCTGAAGCACGTCGTTGCGCGACAGCGCATCGAAGGAGGTGGTCGGGATCACGTTCATCAGAAAGGCGCCGATGCCGCCGCCGGACAGCTTGTGGGCGTTGTCGGCGTAGGTGTTGAGCGCCTTGGCGTCGAGCGTCGAGGGATCGATGTTCATGCCGTGGCCGGGGCCAAAGAGGTAGGCGAGCAGCAGGCCGACCACGAGTGCGACCGTCGTCATGACCTCGAAATAGACCAGCGCCTTGACGCCGACCCGGCCGACCTTCTTGAGGTCGCCGGCGCCGGCAATGCCGTGGACGACGACGCAGAACACGATCGGCGCCACGATCATCGAGATCAGCTTGAGGAAGGCGTCGCTGAGGATCTTGAGCCCGATGGCGAAGTCCGGGACCGCCATCCCCAGGATGACGCCAAGCGCCAGCGCGGCCAGGACCTGGACGAACAGTGAGGCGTAAAGCGGTTTGCGCTCGGCGGCCGGGGCCGCGGCAATGGTCGACATGGTGGACTCCCCAATTTGACGCGTCTTGGACGTCAAAAAGGAGCAACTACCGTGCCAGAATGTCGCGGTGGGAACCGAAAACGGCCCTATTCCGCCGCCTTCGCAGTCTTGCCGAACATCCGCGTCGGTACCGGGAAGCCACAGGAACTGCCGTCGGTGACCTTGACCTGGTCTTCCCACGGCAGGCGGAAGGTGCCGGCGACCATGTCCTGCATGAAGGTATAGGGGCAGTCCATCGCGCCGCCCTTCACGGCGACATAGCCGCGGTGCCAGAGCTGGTAGATGTTGTTCTCGACGCCCCAATTGATCCGCGCCTCGCGCACGAGGTCGGGCCGCACCTCGGCGGTGATGATCTCGTCGGCGCGACCGGTGGTGCCGTGCGCCAGCACCGTGCCGTCGAAATTGACGATCATGCCTTCACCCATGGAATCGAACGAGCCATCGCTGCCGCACATGCAGACATTCGCCGTCACCATCAGATTCTGGAACGAATTGGCCTGGTTGGTGAAGCGCCAGGCTTGGCGGATCGGAGCAGTGTAGCCGGCGGTACGGATCATGATCTCGGCGCCCTTGTAGGCGCATTCCCGCGCCATCTCCGGGAACATGCCGTCGTGGCAGATGATCAGTGCGATCTTGGCGCCCTTCGGTCCCTCGATCACGGGAATGCCGATGTCGCCGGGCTCCCACGGCTCGACCGGAATCCAGGGATGGAGCTTGCGGTAGTACAGCTTGATCTCGCCGTGATCGTCGATGATCAGGCCGGAGTTGTAGGGATTGCCGTGCGGGTTGAACTCCATGATGGAGAAGCAGCCCCAGATCCCGTTGTCGACGCAGGCCTGCTTGAAGGCCGCGACTTCGGGCCCGTCGAGCCGGCACATGATCTCGGGATTGGTGTCCATCGAGAGGCCGTGCAGCGAGTATTCGGGGAACACCACCAGATCCATGGTGGAAAGGTTGCGGCGCGCCTTGCCGACCATCCAGACGATACGCTCGGTCTGCTTTGCCAGATCGGCCCGAGTGACGACGTTCGGCAGTTGCAGCTGCACCAGCCCGATGACCACGCCCTCAGGCGATTTGTTCAGCCCGCCAAGCCCGTTCATGATCAGCTCCCTTGCTGGAACCAGAGCGCAGCGCCGTTGCGCGCCATCGTTTCGTCGAAGAGCAAATCCGATTTCGACGATGCGCAAAAGTCCATTTTTCAGGCGGGCGGCCGAAAGTCGTGCATCGCGTGATGCGCCCGCCGCCCCCAGGGTGCCGACGCCCATTGCTGCGGCGCGGCGTGCCTCAAATCTCGGCTTGACCCTCCAAATCGACGGATGTCAGACTTCTGACATGAGTACAGCAAAGCGACATATCGCCAATCTTCGCGACGAATATGCCGAGATGACGCGGCAGCGCATCGTTGCGGCTTTCGTCGAGACGCTGGAGGACGAGGCGGCCGACGATATTTCCATGGCGGCAGTGGCCAAGCGCGCGAAGGTGGCTGAACGAACCATCTATCGGCACTTCAAGACCCGCGCGGAACTGTTTGCTGCGGCCGGCGAATGGATCGAGGACAACGTCTTCAGCTACATTCCCTTCACCTCGCCCGACGAGCTGCCGGAGATCTTCCGCAAGCTGTGCAAGCGGTTCGACCGCCATCCGCATCTGGCGCGCGCCATTGCGATGACGCGGGCCGGCCGCCGGGTACGCGCTGGCTTCCGGCGGCATCTGATCGACCAGCATCGCAAGGCGATGGCGCCGCTGGTGCAGCATCTCCCTGCGAAGGAGGTCCGTCAGGCGGAGGCGCTCGCGTCCTATCTCAACAACGTGCTGGCCTGGAATGCGATGCGCGAGGATTTCGGCATGTCCAGCGCCGAGATCGCCGACGCGATCGAGTGGGCGCTCACCACCCTCCTGAAGGACGTTCGGCAGCGCGATGCCGCCGCGGCGCGCAGCGGCAAGGCCGGCAAGTCGCCGCGGAAGCGAGCCACGATCCGCGAACGTACCGGCGTAGAGTGAGGTAGGCCATGAATGCGATCCCCGACGATCTTCTGATCAACGCGCCCGACGAGGTTCGCATCCGCCAGGATCTGGTGCTGACGGCGCTCGGCCGGCGCCCGGCCGATCGTGCCTTGCGGGTCGGCAGGTTGCTCGATGTACACAGCCGCACCTGGAGCGAGGATCAGGAGATCGTCTTCAAGGGCCGGCGCATCGCCTGGGTCGGACCCGCCGGTAGCTATCCGGGCGAGGTCCGCGAGCGGGTGCATCGGCCGGACGTTGCGGCCGTGCCCGGCTTCGGCGAGGTGCACAAGCATATCGAAAGCTCGCATCTGACGCCGGAATGGGAAGCCGCGCTGGTGCTGCCGCACGGCAATACCTGGACCTGCGAGGCGAGCCATGAGTTCTCCAACGTCAACGGCGCGCGCAATCTCGAATTCTGGTTCGAGGCACGCCGCCGCGGCTCGCCGCTCAAGATCTTTCCGCAGCCCGGCTCGGCGGTTCCACCCACGGCCTATGAATGGGGCGGCGGCTGGTATGGCCACGATGAGCAGGCGCGCTTCATGAGCGAGAGCCTAATGGTGACCGGGCTCGACGAGGTCATGGACTGGCCAGCGGTCTGGAATCCCGACAATCCGTCCTACAAGCGGCTCTGGGGCATGATCGAGGCGACATTCGCGGCGCGCGGCGTCGTCGAAGGCCATGCCTCTGGCTTGCGGGATCTGCCCTCCATCAACGCCTTTGCCGCGGCCGGGCTCGCGTCCGACCACGAAGTGCAGACTCCGGAGGAAACCTGGGACAAGCTCACCCGCGGCCTGTTCGTCGAGCTGCGCGTCTATGCCATGGACGAGATCGTCAGATGGCTGCTCGCGAAGGGTCTGCAGGACTGGTCGCAGATCGCGTTCACGACGGATGACCGCAGTGCGAGCCACACGCTCGAGCTCGGCGCCAGCGACCACAATGCGCGGGTCGCGATCGAGGCCGGCCTTGCGCCGGAAATCGCCATCCAGTGTCTCACCATCAATCCGGCGCGCCACATGCGCCTCACGCCGTTCGTCGGCAGTCTGGCTCCAGGCCGTTTCGGCGACGTGGTGCTGCTTTCGGATGTTGCCAAACTCACGATCGCCGAAGTGTGGGCCGATGGCGCCCAGATCTCCGAAGGCAAGCGCTACGTTGGCCAAGTGCCCGAGATCCTCTGGCCGGACTGGGCAACGAAGACGGTCAACATCAAGCGCTCGATCCAGCCTCAGGATTTCGAGCTGCGGGCCGAGCCCGGCCGCACCACGATGAAGGCGGCCGTGATCCGTCCCTTCCATTGGCATCCCGAATTCTACACCCTCGAACTGCCGGTGCGCGACGGTGCCGTGCAGCGCGACGAGAGCGAGGCCATCACCAAATTTGCGATCGTCGACCGCTTTTCGGGCGACGGACGCATCGCAAAGATGTTCTGGCGCGGTTGTGGACCGCGCACGCCGGAGACGGCAGTTGCCTGCTCGGTGGCGCACGACAAGCACAATATCTGGGTGGTCGGCTCGTCCGACGCGGCGATGGCGAAGGCGGTGAACGCGCTGATCGAACTTCAGGGCGGATGGGCGCTGGTGCGCGAGGGCGAGCTCGTTGCAACCGTGCGCTTCGAGGTCGGCGGGCTGATGAGCTGCCGCTCGGCGCAAGCGCTCGATGCCGAGATGCAGGCGCTCTACGCGGAGGGACGCAAGGTCGACTGGATGTATGAGCCGACCTACCGGCCACGCTGGTATCCGGGATTCCCCGAGCGGCTGATGTTCGCGACGCTGACCTGCGCGCCCTGGAGCTGGGTGCTGGTGGCGCCGTGTGAGCAGGCGCCGCTCGGCTTCATCAACGTGCAGACCGGCGAAGCACACCCGGTGGTCTGGTAGGGGGAGGATTGGGATGAACGAGATGACGAAGCCGCAAGCCGCCTCCACGGAGCCGGCGCCGCGCGCAGCCGCTGGACCGCTCGATCGTATCTTCGGCCTCACCGAACGTGGCACGAGCGTCGGCCGCGAGGTGATGGCCGGCGCGACGACGTTCGCAGCGATGGCCTATATCATCGCCGTGAACCCGGCGATCATGTCCAACGCCGGAATGGATCGTGCCGATCTGGTCAGCGCCACGGCACTCGCCGCGATTGTCGGCTCGGTGATGATGGGGCTGTGGGCCAACCTGCCGCTCGCTGTTGCGCCGGCGATGGGATCGAACGTCATCTTCACCTATGTCATCGTCAAGCAGATGGGCATGCCCTGGCAGGGCGCGCTCGCCATGGTCGCCTTCACCGGCGTTCTGTTCCTGATCCTCAGCCTGTCGAAGCTGCGCGAGAAAGTCGCGAAGGACGTTCCGGAGGCACTGAAGATCGGCATCCAGGCGGCCGTCGGCACGCTCATCGTCTTCATTGCGTTGCGCGGCGCCGGCTTCGTGGTCCAGAACCCGTCGACCTACATCGCGATGGGATCGCTGCGCAGCCCGCCGGTGCTGCTGACGCTGTTTGGCCTCCTGCTCACGCCGGTGCTGGTGGCGCGCCGGGTGCCGGCGGCGCTGATCCTGTCGATCGCGGTACTCACCCTGATCGGCTTCTTCGTTCCCGGCGGCAACGGCAAGATGGTGACGTCGGTGCCTTCGGCGATCATGTCATGGCCCCGCTGGCCGACCAGCACCTTCATGGCGCTCGACGTCGGCTATCTCTTCAGCCATTTCGTTGTGGCGCTGCCGCTGCTGTTCTATTTCCTGTGTGCCGAGTTCTTCTCGACGCTTGGCACGCTGATCGGCGTCACGGGCGCCGCCAATCTGCGCAAGCCCGATGGCTCGATCCCGAACGCCACCGCCGCATTTGCAACCGATGCGACGGCATCCATCGTCGGCCCGCTGCTCGGCACCTCCGTCGTCACGGCGTACATCGAGTCAATCACCGGCGTGCAGGCTGGTGGCCGCACGGGACTGACTTCGCTGACCGTTGCGGGACTCTTCTTTCTCGCGCTGTTCTTCTGGCCGGTCTTCGTCATCATCCCGCCACAAGCGACTGCGCCCGCGCTGGTGCTGGTCGGTGTGTTGATGATGCAGGGGCTTGCCCGTATCGACATGACCGATCTCGGCAACGCAGTTCCGATCGTGCTGACGCTGCTCGTCACCGTTCTGACCAATAACCTCATCAACGGAATGGCCCTGGGCACGCTGAGCTACATCGCCCTGGAAGTGGCTGTCGGCCGGCGGTCGCAGATTCCGGCGATGGTGTGGGGGCTCGGCGCCGTGTTCATCGCTTACGCGATCGTGATCGCCCAGATCTTTTGACGCGCGGGCGCTACGCCGCGAGATCCAGCAACTTGCACGATCCGCGCACCAGCGCCTTGCGGCCGGCCAGTGTCATCGCTGGCGTGCCGTCATCGACGACGACGAGGCCGAGCTTGACGAGGCTTTCGACGACATAAGCCTTCACGAGGCGACCGTTCGACACCGGGTTGCGAAGCGCCTTCAGCGCTTCCCATTGGTCGGGTGAAAGATCGAAGTCGAAATCGTTGCTCATGTTGCCTCAAGCGATCGTACCGTTCGCACGCCTCTGTTAACGGCGCTGCATGAAGACCATGCGACGACAATGAGTCGGGAATTCGGTGGGCGGTTTAGAACTTCTCTTCACGAATTGCCGCACTTCGTTGCGCCACAAGAGTTAAGATCGTTCGCGCACGAATATCGTCCCGATCTGCGATCACTAATTGATGATTGCCTCTTGATCGTGCGGAGCTACCGCAGTGCACGGGAAGTATTGCTGTCCCATTCTGCGTCGCGATATGCACACAAATCGTGAGGCGAGGAGGTGCGGGAGTTTGCTACGTTGATTCGCAGGGGATTGGCTTCACACGACAGGAGTGTGAGTGCATGAACAGGCTGGTGGAAATTCGCAGTCAGGAATTCCTGTGCCGGGAGCGCGCCGCGCTGGATTCGGAGCGCCGGGTGTTCTGGCTCGCGCAGGCCCAGGAATGGGAGCAGCGCGCACTCGACGAAATTGCGTATCACTTTCGGGAGTGCAACTTCGTCCAGGCCGAGTTGGCTGCCGCCTGACGCCAGACGACGGACGTGATCGTCGTCTACTGATAAGTCGCCACGATGTCGGACACTGCGCGCTCGAGCTGCTGCGCCGTGGCGCATTGGCGCACCACGCTGCAAAAGGTCGCATAGCGCGGCATCTCGGAATCGCCAAAGCCCCAGGCGAGCCGCCCCTCGGGATTGAGCCAGACCAGCCGCTTCGAGCGCTCGGAGATCCGGCGCAGGATGTCGGCGCGTGGATCGAGATTGTTGCTGCGGGCATCGCCGAGCACGATCACCGTCGTCTGCGGCGTCAGCGCGCTCATGAAATCCTTCTCGAAATCGACCAGCGACGAGCCGTAGTCGGATGAGCCGAAGCCGACTTTGGACATGATCTCGGCCATCGCCTCTTCCGGCGATTTCGCTTCCAGGATGTCGCTGACCTCGATCAGGTGCGAGGAGAAGGCGAAGGAGCGGACGTCGTCGACCACCTCGTGCAGCGAGTGGATCAGGAGCAGGAAGAAATCGGAGACCTGCGCGACCGAGCCGGAGACGTCGCAGAGCGCGACGATTTTCGGCCGGTCGCGATGCTTGCGCTTCCACGCCGTGAGGAAGGGCACACCGCCCCAGGCCGCGTTACGACGCAGCGTGCGGCGGACGTCGAGATGCCCGCGGCGCTGGCGCTTGCGTGGCTTGGAATAGCGCTCGCGCAGGCGGCGCGCGATCTGGCGGATGAGGGCGCGCATCTCGGCGACCTGGCGCCGCTCGATGCGCGCAAGCGGCGCATTGCGCAGGATATCGTTGCGGAGGTTCTCGGCCTCTTCGCGGGCATAGAGCGCAAGCCCCTGCGAGACGGTGTCGCGGACCGCTTCGCGCAAGGCGTCGAGCGCGGCGCGCAGGCGCTCGGCCAGCGCGGGATTGGTTGCAGTCAGCTGGTCGAGGTCGTCGCGCAGGCGCTGAAGGCCCATGGCGTCGAGGATGCGGCTGGAGAAGATGCCGCGCTGCGTGGAATAGCGGATGTCGGACAGGGACGCGGCGCCGGCCGCGCTGGCGATCGCAGCCGCGGTCGCATTGCGATCCTGCGACAGCAGCATCTGCGCGAGCGGGCCCAATTCCTCTTGCGGCGAACCGCCGCCCGCATCACTGGCCGCTCCGGAAGAGGGAGCTTGATCCGTATCCTGCGACGCATCCTCGTCAGCGCCCTCAGGCTGCTCCTGCCGCGGCTCGGGCTGGCTGAAGAACAGGTCGAAGCAGTCGGCGAGCGCGAGTTTCTCGTCCTGCGATTTGGCGAGCGTCAGAAGCAGGGTGTCGCGCAGGATGGTTCGGTCTGAAAAGCCGACCTGCGCAACCGCGCGCATCGCATCGATGCTTTCGGCGGGCGAGACGTGTACGCCGGCGCCACGTGCTGCCCGAAAGAAACGATGGATGTTCTCGCGCATCGGCGTCAACCGAAGACGTTGGATCGTGCTGCCTTGGCAATGAAGGTCGTGATCTGGGGCTGGGCCGCCTCGATATCGGCTTCGTATTTCAGGAGCACGTTGAGCGTGTCCTTGACGATCTCGGTGTCGAGCTCGGAAGCCTGAAGCAGCACCAGCACGCGCGCCCAGTCGATGGTCTCGCTGACCGAGGGCAGCTTCTTCAAATCCAGCGAGCGGATCTCGTGGATGAATCCAACCATCTGCCGCCGCAGCGTCTGCGAGATGCCGGGCACGCGGCTCTCGACGATGCGCTCCTCCAGCCGCTGCTCGGGGAAGCCGATATGCAGATGCAGGCAGCGCCGCTTCAGGGCATCGCCCAGGTCGCGCTCGCTGTTGGAGGTAAGGATCACCGTCGGCGGTGTGATGGCGGAGACGGTGCCGAGTTCGGGGATCGTGACCTGGAAGTCCGAAAGGATTTCCAGCAGCAGCGATTCGAATTCCGCGTCAGACTTGTCGATCTCGTCGATCAGCAGCACGCAGCCGCCCGGCTGCTCCAGCGCCTGGAGCAGCGGCCGCGGCTCGACGAACTCCTTGGAGAAGAACACGTCGCCGAAATCGTGGAGCTGATCGAGCGCAGCGTGCAGCGTCTGCGCGCCGCCGAGCACCTCGCCGAGCTTGTCCTTGAGGATCTGCGTATAGAGAAGCTGCTTGGCGTATTTCCACTCATAGAGCGCCTTGGCCTCGTCGAGGCCCTCGTAGCATTGCAGGCGGATCATCTTCATGCCGCGCCAGGCGGCGATCGCCTTGGCAAGCTCGGTCTTGCCAACGCCCGCAGGGCCCTCGACCAGGATCGGCTTCTCGATCTGCTGCGACAAATAGACGGCGGTCGCGATCTGGCGGCTCGCGATATAACCCTGCGCGGCGAGGCCGCTCTCCACTGCCTCGATCGCGGTCGAGGGCTTCTGTTCAGCCACGAATGGGCGCTCCCAAAGGTCTTGCTTGAAGCCTGTTCTGCCTGCGTTCCAGGCAAAGGACAAGCCTCCTTTGGGAGACATCAGACCCGCGTGAACGGCGTTTTTTCCGCTTAACGCAAATACTTGAGCGGTTTTCCGATCGCGCGGTCAGTGCCGCAGCAGCTCCGGCTTCCGGATCGTCTGCCGGACCTCGGCGCCGCAATCGGCGCATTCATAAACGAAGTCGATCTTGGCAAGGCTCCAATGCGGTTCGACCTCGCGCACATACATCGGCAGGAACCCCATGCAGGTGGGGCAATTCACGGGCGCGATCTCGACATCCTGATGATGCTGTACATAAGCCGGCATCTCGGTTCTCCTTCGCAGGCGACCACCAAACCCCGCGCAAAAGCTACTGCCGGTTGCCCCGAGGCCGTCATCAACTCTTTCGAACAGAGGCGGAACGGCGGGCATTTGTCGTTCGCTGTGACATTCTTGTTACGTCTCTGTACTGTAACGGGCAGATCAAATGCCTATTTCACAGGCCGATCCGGTTCTCGGACCTTCACTGCAACGATAAGGGAGCAACCCCATGACGCATGCCATTCGCTTTCACAAGACCGGCGGGCCGGAAGTCCTGGTCTGGGAGGAGGTCAGTGTCGGCAAGCCGGGACCGGGCGAGGCCCGCATCCGTCACACCGCCGTCGGTCTCAACTTCGTCGACATCTACAACCGTTCGGGTCTTTATCCAGCGCAGCTGCCGAGCGGGCTCGGCAGCGAGGCGGCGGGCATCGTCGAGGAGATCGGGCCAGGTGTCACAGATCTGAAGCCGGGCGATCGCGTCGCCTATGGCGCCTCGCCGCTTGGCGCCTATTCCGAGGCGCGGCTGATCCCCGCCGACCGTCTGCTGAAGCTGCCTGACGGCGTCGACGACAAGACGGCGGCGGCGATGATGCTGAAGGGGCTGACGACGCAATATCTGATCCGGCAGACCTACCGGGTGAAGGCCGGCGACACGATCCTGCTCCATGCCGCGGCCGGTGGTGTTGGCCTGATCCTGAGCCAATGGGCCAAGCATCTCGGCGCGACCGTGATCGGCACCGTCAGCAACGACGAGAAGGCAAAGCTGGCCAAGGCGCATGGCTGCGACCATGTCATCATCTACACGCGCGAGGATTTCGTGAAGCGCGTCGACGAGATCACCGGTGGCAAGAAGGTGCCGGTGGTCTACGACTCCGTCGGCAAGGACACGTTCCTGAAATCGCTGGACTGCCTCGCGCCGCTCGGCGTCGCTGCGCTGTTCGGCCAGTCCTCCGGCGCGGTCGAGCCACTCAATCTCGGCCTGCTCGCCCAGAAGGGCTCGCTCTACGTCACCCGTCCGACGCTGTTCACCTATGCCGCCAAGCGCGAGAGCCTGGTGGCGATGGCGGGCGAGCTGTTCGACGTCGTCAAGTCCGGCGCGGTCAAGATCGAGGTGCACCAGACCTATCCGCTGAAGGACGCGGCCAAGGCGCACGCCGATCTCGCGGCACGCAAGACGACGGGATCGACCGTACTCCTGGTGTGATGCTCTGCCGGACGCTGACGCAGACCGCCCGGCCTGCGTCACGTCCGTTCGTGTTTGCGCAGGTCGCGGACGTGATCGAGGCCGATCGCCTGGAGGTCGACATCTTCAGGCGGAACGTGGGGAAGGGCGGCCTCGGTCAGGATGGCCTCGGTGACGTCCTCGACCGAGCTCTCCGCGATCTCGTGGATGAACGAGATGTTCCGGTATTCACCCGAGGCAACGCGGGCGATGACCTCGCGCCTCGTGATTTCAGGATCGACGACGGCCTCGCGGCCGCGCCGCCCGTAGTCGATCGTCACGACGAAATACTGCATGGAGACGATCCTGCCGCGCCCCAGCGGTCGGGAGCGCGGCAGAGTATTTCCGAAAAACAGAATTAAGTCAAGTTCGATTTCCAAAAATCGGAAATCGGCGACTTATTTGCCCTTCTTGCGGGGGCGCGCCGACTTGGCGCGCAGCCGCTCGAGCTGACCCTTGGGCATGGAGAGGCAGATCTCCCCGACCCAGTCGAGCTTGACGCCGACGATCGGCTTGGCGTTGAAGCTGGTGAGATTGACGACGGAGGGGGATTTGCCCCGCTCGATGGTCTTCAAATAGCGTTCGCCGGTCTTGAGCCGGACCACGGCCTCTTCGCCGTAGAAGCTCGACAGCGGATGACGCTGGTCCTTGTAGACCACGATCACGTCGCCGCTCTCGTATTTGGGCAGCATCGAATCGCCGACGATCTCGAATGCAATCGTCTCTTCCATGATCGGGAAGGGCAGCGCGATGTCGCCGAGACCCTCCGGAGGAACCTGCTCATAGTCCGGCTCGATCACGGCGCCGGCACCCACGCGCCCCATGATCGGCGCGAGGTTGAGCTCGAGATATTCCATGATCGGAATGATCTCCGAGGCCTTCACAAGGCGCTCGCCACCAAGAATCTCCGAGACCGCGCCGGGGCGCACGCCCATCGCTGCCGCCAGGCCCCCCTTGCTTTTGCCCGTCTTCTCCAGGCCCCGCTCGATCATTGCAACGTCCAACATGGTGATTCCCTCGATTGCCCATCGTCTCGCCTCTTGTAATCCGAAATTCGGAATTGATGCAATTATGAATATCAGAATTACGGCTTGACTCTCGCTTCGGAATACCGGAATGTGTGTCTCGCCTCCCGGTCGTGCGATCGGAGGAGGTGCATCACAGGACAGCAGCATGGAACCGGGTCATTGGCCGTCGGAGCACTCCGACGCGCTTCGCGACTATTTTCTCAAGGGAATATCTTATGCGGAGATCGGAAGGCGGATTAACGCAAGGTTTGGAACGGCTTATACGCGCAGCGCAGTGGCTGGCCGCGCCAAGCGGCTCGGGCTCGTTGCGCCGGAACGGGTGACGAGCCCGTCGATCGTGCCTTCGCTGCCGGGCGAGACCGGTCTGCTTTCGCCGCGCCGGCCGGCGTTAAATTTGCCGCCGAAGTCTGCACTGAAGCCCGCGCGGGCCAAGTTGCGCTGTGTCGGCGTTCAGCCGCGCCTCGTCCAGCTGGTCGATCTTGCGCCGGCCGACTGCCGTTACCCCTATGGCGGTGACAAGGACGGAGAGGAACTCGCCTTCTGCGGCCACCCGCGCCAGCCGGCCTCCAGCTATTGCGCGCCGCATGCGCGCCTGACGCGCCGCTCCGGGGCAGCGTCCGCCCGTGTCGCGGGTCCCGTCGTGCTGAGGCTGGTCTCCGCCGCCTGAAAGTGCGCTCGCCCGTTCAATCGTCAATCTTGCAAGGAGTATCCGAGTGGGACGTGTCCGACGCAACAGATCCTACAAACTGGCACAGATCTACGACCGGCGGTCGCGCGAGGTGCCATTCAATGCGGAAGTGGCGGAGGTCGAGATCGACAATCCGCTGGCGCTCGATCCCGGCGAGAAGATCATGGCAATCCGGTCGATCCGTAGCGATCCGCTCGGCCGCCTGCACTCGCACCACCAGATCGACGAGGCACAATATCGCGGCGGGCGCGCCTTCCAGAACGATTGGGAGCGGGCGGAGCGGGGCCCTCAGGCGATGGACCCAACCCGCGAATATGTCGATGGCGCCCGCACGCGCGAGCCTGTCACCGAGAGCCAGCGACAAGCGGTGCTGCGGCTGAACCGGATCGAGCGCGAACTCGGCACCGACGGCGCCGCGCTGGTGCACGACGTGCTGGTGCTGGGGCTGACCATGGATCAGATCGGGCAGCGTCGCGCCGTCCGTACGCAGCGCTGGAACGACTATTTTGCGCGGCGGTTTCGCGAATGCCTGGACCGGCTGGCACTGATCTATGGCTTTGCGACGGAGGCGGGGACGCAGCGTGCAGACCAGCGCAGATGATTGCGGCCCGCCGGCGGTCTCGGCCGCCGGCGTGCCGGTCTGCTGCTTACGGATGCGGTACAATCTGGTAAGGCGTCGTGTAGGGCTCGACACGCAGCGAGGCGTTGGCCAAAAGCCCGATTCTGGCGGTCGGTGCCTGCTGCAATTCGCCGTTCGGGCCGCGATGCACGTTGTATTGCCAGACGGTGAGGTCACCCTTCTGCGCCAGCGCGTGCGCAACCGCGCTCGCGTCATTGCCGCCGAGCGCCTGAAGCTCCTCCGCCGACAGTCCGACGACGATTTCGTCCTTGATGGTGACGATCTTGAACAGATTCATCTTGGTCTCCTGCGCCCATGCGCCTTGTATCGAGAGGGTGAAGAGCGCAACCGCGGCGCCCTTGATGAGATCGCAGCGAGAAAGCATGCCGTCGTCCTTTGGTGCTGACGCGCGCCCGAATCGGTTGAGTCCGTCAGCCATGGCGCCCGTGATCTGCGTGGCCGTATCGCAACGCTTGGTCGTCCGATCTTGAACGATGGTTCATCGGCGGCAACATGTCGGGAGCGATGAACCTTGATGCGAAGAGGCGAGTCCAAGAAGGCTCGAGGGGATACGTCAGATGAAATTCGCCGGCATTGTTTGCCTTCTTGTGTCTGCCGGTACCGCAGGCACCGCCGCGGCGGCAGATCCCTTCTACCTCGGAAGCTGGACATTTGCGGCTGCCGTGGTCGCGCCATGGGCCGATGCGCAACGCAAGCCTGACGACACGGAGCGGGCGCGGCTGATGGGCAAGACAGTCGTCCTGAAGGCGAAGGAAATCTCGGGGCCGCGCCCCTTTGCCTGCGCCAGGCCGCAGTACAAGGTGACGGAGTATGGCCCCGACATGATCTTCCAGGGCGCTTTCGACGAGATGCAACGTGCGGACAAGAAGGCCGATCCCAAGGCGCTTGCCGCCTCGCTCGGCTTCGCGGGCGCCCCGATCAGGACTTTGGAGACCGGCTGCGAGATCGACGTTCATTTCGTCGACGATACAACCGCCGAGGTGGGACTCAACAATTACGTGTATACGCTGAAGAAGCGTTAGATCGCCTGCGTCAATGCCCATTCATGCCGGAAACAAGGCGAAATGCTGTGCCGGTTGACAGCAATCAGGGCCGTGTGCGTGACTGATGCCGCTTCTTGACGCAGGTGGGTGACGGCGGTCCATATTCCTGTTATCCGGAATCGCGGTGGTGCGATGCAGACGAAGCATCGCTAAGCCGTTGGTCGGGCTTGCCGGAAGGGTTGTTTCTTGGCATAACTACAACCTGTTCGGTTGAGCCTGAGCGTGCTAACCCGCCGGGGCCCCAGCCGAGAGTTCGTCCTCTCCATGGCACCCGGTTATGGTGTTCGGCTCTCGAGTGGGACGATCAGGAAGGCCGATGCTTGTCATGGGTGCGAGATGAAGAACCTCAATTTCGCCGCTGAACTGCACCTCAAGCTCGGCGCGCCTGCGAGCGGCACGGTCGAAAGCCTGCGCCTGCTCCGCGCTTTTTTGAAGCTCGCGCCTCGCCAGCGCTTCGAGGTCATCAAGCTCGTTGAAGACCTCGCCACCGAAGAAGCCCTTTCCGAACACCCCCTGTCCTGAGCCGGGCGCACGTCCTAACGCCTTTTCCTTCGTTTTCCTGCCCAAGCCGGATCGCCGGGGGACGTTTGCCCCCGGGTTCGCCGCTGGAATGCGGTCCGGCAAGTGTGGTATTCAGCTAAGAAAAAGGGAGGAGTGCGACCATGATCGAACCGAAGCTCGAAGTTCCGGCCGAACTGCGCGACTTGGCCGAGAAGACGATCGACCAGGCGGAACAGGCATTCGGCATGTTTTTCGATGCCGCCACCAAATCGATGTCATCGGTTCCCGGAGCAGGGACGGAAGTGTCGAAGCAGGCGCTCGCTTTCACCGAGCAGAACATGAAGTCGGCGTTCGAGCATGCGCGCAAGCTCGTTCATGCCACCGACCTTCAGGAAGCGATGCGAATCCAGTCCGACTTCCTGCGCAGCCAGTTCACCAGCGCCGGAGACCACATGCGCCAGATGACCGGCAGTCTCATGCAGCCAGGCAAGGGCAAATCCTGATTCCCGGTCTGTGCGCTGCGTGCCTACAAATTGATCTTGCGCAGCATGGAGATCCGGATTTCGATGCTGGCGCAGGTCCATGATGGGCCACCGAATGGTTTCTCATTCGCCGTCCATCATCCTTTCTGCTGATCCCTGTCGGTCCTCCGGCAGGGATTTGCATTTTGTGACAAGTTTCGCGATTGGCCGGCGCTCTATGGACGCAGCGATCCGATATAGGCCGCTATGTCGCCGGCTTCGGTCCGGCTCAAGGGAAAGCTCGGCATCTTCGGATGCGGGTCGAGCAGGAAGAAGGCGAGCTTCTCCGGACTGAAGTCCGGCCGGCGCGCAACGGATGCGAAGGAAGGGACGTCGGCGCTGGCTTCCGCCTGGCCATTGGCCACGACATGGCAACTTGCGCACCAGCGCTTGGCCAGGTCGGCACCGTGACCGGCATCGGCGGCGAGAGCGGATGAGGAACTCGAGGCCACGGCAAGCAGCAGGCAAATTCGTCTCAAATGCTGGTGCATCAGGCAACCCTCATGCGTTCGCTTGCGGCCACCGTGCTCATCCGCAGCATGATCCCGGAAATTGGGAGAGATCGATGCGGGCGATGATCGACCGCAGCAGCCTGCGGGCCGAACGATAGAGATGCCGCACGAATCCGGGCGTCCTTGTCGCGGGCAGGCCCAGCCGTTTCGTATCAAGGCTTTCGATGTAGTGCGACACGTGCCTCTCCGAGTTGTGAGACCGTGTCTATCGTGGCTGGCCCGGAGCGGCCTTGATCTGCCGCAAGGCGTCCCCGGCTAACTAATAGTCGCCGGGGTTCATGATCATCGGACTTTTCGTTTCGGCCGGCGCGAGCGCGCTGCTGGCGCTGTCGCGCAGGAAGCGGTCGAGCGTCGCCTGGATCTTCTCCTTGACCGCGTCGGGTCCGCGATCGCTCATCTCGGTGTGCTGCGCACCGGTGTGGACGATGTCGATGCCGCGCGCCTTGGCCTCTTCCGGCGTCGGCAGCACGCCCGGGTCGGTCAGGAAATGCGGATCCTTCGAGCGGAACGACAGGATCTTCAAGTTGTCGCTGAGCACGAAAGGCACCCGAAGATTGTCGAGTGTGATCACTTTCGACACCAGCTCCGGGTGCTGATGGGCGACATACATGGACACGTCGCCGCCGTTGGAATGGCCGACGAGGGTGATGTGGTCGTAGTCGGCGTTCTCCTGCCGCCTCTTCAGTTCGCCCAAGGCGAAGAGGATGTTGGCCTCGCAGCGGATATAGACTTCGCGCCGGCCGACAAATTGCTGGCCGACATGGGTCATTAGCGGCGGATCGCTGGGCAGGTCCTGCTGGATGCTGGCGACGAGATAGCCCCGCGCCGCGAGCGCGTTGGCAAGGAAGGAATACTCGGTGGCCTTGACGGTATTACCGTTGCTGATGATGGCGAGCGGCAGCTTCCAGAGACCGAGATTGGCCTTGGTCTCGTAATCGCGCCGCACCGCGATTTCGACCGAGATTGGCCGCTGGCGCGAGGCGTCGAACAGGGTCCAAACCTCATGGCGGATCGCGAACCGGCTGACGACGAAATATTCGCCGATGCCGAGGACGCAAAGAAACGCCAGAATTGCAAACACCCTCTTCATGGTTCCGTCCCAATCACATTCGACTGAAAATGGTCATTAGAAGCCCCCGGATCGAGCGATCGTGACCAGGTTACGGGATTAAATTTAGGCAAGTCTATGAGCAAGGCCGCAAAAGGGCCGCATGCCGGGTACGCGGCATGAGGGGTTTGCAGCTAGAGGCAGCCGCTCCTGCCGCGTTCGGGGCAGAGCCGGAATGCGCTCGACAGCGTGAACAGGAAACGCGGGCTGCGGCGCTCGTTGTCCGGCGCCCGGTAGCTCAAGGGGACGGCAACCCCGAGATCGGCCTGGAGATCGTCCCACAGAAAGAACCGCGCGCCGACTCCGGCCGATGTCAGCGACAGGCCGTCCCTCAGCCGGTAGCCGTCGTTCCAGACTGCGCCGGCGTCGCCGAAGGCGTAGAGCTGGTAGCCGGTCCAGTAGCGGAAATTGAGCTTCTGGTCGAAGCGCAACTCGAGCGAGCCGGCAAGACCGTTGTCGCCGCTGATCTCGGCTGCGCCGTAGCCCCGGCCGAAGGCTGCGCCGCCGAGATAGAACTGCTGCGAGGTGAACAGCGGCCGCGATGCCGTCTGGCTCGCCGCCGCGAACTTGAGCGACCAGGCGCCGTTGAGCGTCTGGTAGCGCGTGAACCAGAGATTCAGCACCGAGAAGTTCGATGAGGCACCGTCGCGCGACAACAGATCGTCGTCGAAATGCGATGCGCCGAAGACGTCGAGGCCCTGACGGTAGGTCAGCGTTGCGAAATTGGTGCCGCCGAAGCGGTCCTGGAGCCGGTAGTCGGCGGTCAGGCTCGCGGTCCGGATGTGGTCGTTGTACCAGGGTCCGTAAAGATCGTGCTCGGACACGTTGCTGAAGGCCCCAGCCACCGTAAGTGTCAGTGCCGACGATTGCGACATGAAGGGCACGGTGCTTGCCCGTACCTCGAAAGCTTCGGTCGTCGTGATGTCGCTGTCGAGGCGGCGGGCATCGCCCGGCCGGACCGCGCTGTAGAGGACGGACGCGCCAAGGCGCACGCCGTCGACGCCGACCGGCGCGTCGTAGGACAGCCGTGCGAAGCCGAGCTCGCGCGGATCGTTGGCAATGGTCGACAGGTTGACCGCCAGCGTGTCGCCAGGCGCGAGGTAGGAATTGAACGCGCCGGTCGCATAGGTCTGCCAAGGGCCGACCGAGGACGAGCCGAGATTGTCCAGGCCGAACGATGTGAACACGTGCCAGGTTTTCAAATAAACGGTGAGGCGGAAGCGGCCGGTCGCACCGCCGATCTCCTCCAACGCGGTATCGGTGATCCGGACGCCCGGCCTGCCGTTGATGAGGAAAAGCTGGCGTTCAAGCGTTGCCAGGCGCGACGGCTGCTCGGCCAGAACCGGCCCGAGCATCGGCCTCACACCGAACTGCTCGGCGCCGTCGCCTTTCAGTTCGGCCTGTACGATGGCGCCCTCGATCACCTGGATCCGGACCATGCCGTCGGCAATGTCCTGCGGCGGCACGACGGCCCGGCTCAGATGGAATCCATCGGCACGGTAGAGGTCGCTGATCGCGCCGGCGATCGCGGCGAGGTCAGCCTGTGAGACCTTCTTGCCGAGATAAGGCTGATAGACCGCGGCGATGCGATCACGGGAGACGATGTGGGCCCCAGTGACATTGATGCCGCGGAGCACGAACTGAGGCTTGGTATCGCCGCCGGTGTTGGGCTGGCCGACCGTCGGTAGCTTGACCGGAGGTCGGCTCAGCGTTTCCCGCTCGGTTTGGTTTTCAAAGTATTTCTCGGGCTGGCGCGGATCAAAACCCGGCTGGTTCGCCTGCTGAGCGAATGATTGCGGAACTCCCGTGAAAATCGGTGCCAACAGTACCATCGCGGTAAGGAGGAACCGCTTCTCAACACGCGCCGCGAACCCGTCTCCGTAGTTTGACGGAGATTTTCGCATAGGAGGGTAAGGGTTCGTTAGTCGCATGATTTTTCTTAGTTTTTTATGGTCAATGATTGGTTAATGCGGCTGCTCGGCTCGCCAGTTCCCGCTAATTCTCTCTTGAGTGATTTCGGATACGCCTCAGGTCTGGCTGTAACGCGGACTGAGGATCGGCATGCTCGGCAGAAGTGGAATGCGGTGCACCTTCGCGGCGGTGCTGACCCTGGGAATGGCTTCCGGTGCACTCGCTGCGGAGGATGGCGTCTGGTCGGTCAGCAAAGCCGCCGGCGAGGTCTGGGTCGCCACCAACGGCGCGCAGCAGGTGTCATTGAATCAGCAGGACGCGCTCAAGCCCGGCGATACCATTCGCACCGGACGTAGCGGGCGCGTTCTGCTTGTCCGTGGCGAGGAAACGATCCTGATCTCTCCCAACTCGGTGGTCGGCTTGCCGGCCGAGACGAAGGAGGGTCTCTCGACCACCATCATCCAGCAGGCAGGTTCGATCCTGCTCGAGGTGGAGAAGCGCAACGTCAAGCATTTCGAGGTCGAGACGCCCTATCTCGCCGCCGTGGTCAAGGGAACGCAGTTCAGCGTCACCGTGAATGCGGGCAGCACCCGGGTCGGCGTGCTCCGTGGCCAGGTCGAAGTCTCCGACTTCAAGACGGGACAGATCGCTCAGGTCATGCCCGGACAAGCGGCCACTGCCTTTGAGCATGGCAAGCCCGGCCTCAGCCTGAGCGGTGCGGGGACGTTCAACCCGATCGAACATGGCAAGCCGCGGGCCTCGACGATCGAGCGAATTCCTGTGCCGAAATCGGGACTGTCGGCGCCGCGCAATGCGGCGAGCGGCCATGCGATCCATGCGCTCGGTCCGATCGACAAGGGGACCAAGGCAAACGGTGCGCCGAAGCCATCGCATCTCACGGCCGGAGGTCAGCCACCCAGGGCCGGTGTCGTGCGCATCTCGAGCTCGCTCGGCGAGGTCAGGCTGAACGTCCATAAGGTCACGCACGGGCTGGCCCACGACGCAACTGCACCGGGGCGCGTGCGCAACGCGAACACCGGTACCGAGACGGTCTGGAGCGATACGAAGGCGAGCACGACCACGGCTGCCAGCAGCTCCGCCGTAACGGCGGCGACCTCGTCGTCAAGTGCGACGACGACCGTTGCGACCACCGCTGGGTCCACCAACGATGCGTCCGGAGGAAGCCCCGGAAAGGGCAGCAACGGGAATAGCAAGGACAACAACGGTCACGACGACAACGGTGCCACCGGTAACGGCAAAGGCAACAACGGCGGCGGTAACGGCAGCCACGGCCACGGAAATGCCTACGGTCACAACAGACGCTAAGGCGATTTCCTAGGGGATGAGGGGGCGCACTCGCCGAAGCGGGTGTGCAGGAGGATCGGGTGAAACGCTACCGGCCGCATATTCTTGTCGTGATCGCGCTGGCGGTCGTGCTGTCCACGGGATGGCATGGTGCGCTTCGCAACGCGCTCACCGATCTGCGATTCGCCTGGCAATCGCATGCCGCCAGCGGCAATGTCGTCGTGGTGGCCATCGACGCGCCCTCGATCGACCAGATCGGGGTATGGCCCTGGCCGCGCCGGCTCCACGCGGAGCTGTTGCACAAACTCGAAAGTGCCGGCGCGCAGGACGTGGCCTTCGATGTCGATTTCAGCACGCCGTCGGATACGGCCTCCGACGAGGCGTTCGTCAAGGCGCTTCGAGAGGTCGGCGGCTCGACGATCCTGCCGTCCTTCAGGCAGCCGGCGCCGAATGGTGGCGCGGCTCACGTCAATCGCCCCCTGAAGCCGTTCAGCAACCAGTCGTGGCCCGCCGTCGTCAATGTTGGGGTTGAATCCGATGGGCTCGTTCGCCGTTATCCGGTCGGCGAGAAGCTCGGCGACGCGTTGATGCCGTCGATGGCCGTCGTTCTGGCTGGGCAGGACGCCAATCGGCGGTCCCCCTTCCTTATCGACTTCAGTATTCAAGCAGCCTCCATTCCGCGTGTCTCCTATGCCGACGTGCTGCACGGCGATGCCGCCACACTCGACAAGCTGAGAGACAAGAAGATCATCGTCGGCGCGACTGCGCTCGAACTGGGTGACCGGTTCAGCGTTCCAAATGGCGGCATCGTCTCGGGGCCCGTCCTGCAGGCGCTGGCGGCGGAATCGATCCTCCAGCACCGGATGCTGCGCTGGACGTCCGATGCCGGCATGATCCTCGGCCTGGGTGTGATCTGCCTGCTGATGATGTATTCGTGGCGCCGCTTGGCATCGGGATATCGCGTTGCGGTCCTCATCGCCGCCGGGGCGGCGGTCGAACTGACCGCGGCCCTTGTGCAGGCAAGATGGCCCCTCGTCGTCGACACATCGCTACTCCACATCGCGATCATCGCTTATCTGACCGCGATCGCGCTGGACGAGATCGATTTCCGCGGTCTCCTCGGACGTATCGCCGAGAGCCGCTTTCATCGTATCGCCATGTCGCTCGGCGACGGTCTCGTCTGCACTGACGCGGATCACCGGATCACGGTTTGGAATCCCGGCGCGAGCGCGATCTTCGGCTATATGCCTGCCGAGATCATCGGCCGCCCATTCGACACCCTGTGCGCCGCGCCGGCGGACGGCGCCGCAAGGCCGTCCATGCGCGATGTCGCGCGCCAGGCGCTCCTCGTGCCCGGCGGGGCGGTCGTCGTGGAGTTCGAGGGCCGGCGCAAGAATGGTGAAACCTTCCCCGTCGAGGCGAGCTTCTCAGGCTGGCAGGGAACGGACGGCTTCCAGTATGGAGCGATCCTGCGCGACATTTCGGTCCGTAAGCGTGAGGTCGAACGCGTCAGATATCTCGCCGAACACGATGCGCTGACCGGTCTTGCCAACCGCAACATGCTGCATGCCGGCCTTACCAGTCTGATTTCCGCGGCGGAGCGGCGGTCGTCCGGCGTCGCGCTGCTCGTGCTGGGGCTCGACGGCTTCCAGCAGATCAACGATATGCTTGGACATTCGACCGGCGACCTCGTCCTGCGGGCCGTCGCCGAGCGGCTTCGGACCGAGGCCGGTGGCAAAGCGGTCGTCGCCCGGCTCAGCGGTGATGAATTCGCCATTGCGCTCGATTGCGCGGAGGCTGGCGAGCCCATTGTGGAATTCGCCGAGCGGATCGCGCTTGCGTTCGAAGCGCCGCTTGCAACGGGCACGCGGCAGCACCGCGTGCGGATCAGCATCGGCGTCGCCGTCTATCCCGACGGTGGACACAACGCGGACGACCTCCTGAGCAACGGCCATCTCGCGCTGAGCCGCGCCAAGGCGACGCGACGCGGCAGCCACGTGATCTTCGAGAGTGCGATCAGGCAGGAGCTGGAGAACCGCTTGACGCTTGAGAGCGAGCTGGCGCTTGCCGCGGACCACGGCGAGTTCGAACTGTTCTACCAGCCGCAGGTTCGCCTGGTCGACGGCGGTCTGGTCGGGGCGGAAGCGCTCATCCGTTGGCGGCATCCCGTGCGCGGCTACGTCTCCCCCGGGGAGTTCATGCCGGTGGTCAATACCTCAGCGCTGTCCGAGCGGATCGCGAACTGGGTGATGGAGACGGCGTGCCGGCAGGCGCGTGCGTGGGAATTGTCCGGCAACAGCGTGCGCGTCGCGATCAACCTCTCGCCGTCGCAGTTGCACTCCGGCGATCTCGCGCATGCGGTCGCGGCCTTGCTCGACGCGACGGGGCTGACGCCGGCGCTGCTTGAGCTCGAGGTCACCGAAGATATCCTCCTCCATGACGAGGGCCGCGTGCTCGACATGTTCAAGCGGATCCAGGAGCTCGGCGTCCGCGTCCTGTTCGATGATTTCGGCACCGGCTACGCCAGCCTGAGCTATCTGAAGAAGTTTCCGCTCGACGGGCTCAAGATCGACCGGACGTTCGTGCTCGATCTGCTCGCCGATTCCGACGATGCCGCGATCGTCGGTTCGACCATCGGCCTCAGCAAGCAGCTCGGGCTTACCGTCGTGGCCGAGGGTATCGAGAACCGGGCTACGGCCGATTTCCTCATCAGCATGGGATGCAAGGAAGGGCAGGGCTATTTCTTCGGTCGGCCGATGCCCGCGGATGCCTTCGAACGGCAGTTCCTGACGCAGCCTCAATCCGTCAGCGCGGCCTAGCTGGCCCACGTCACGCGAGTTTTGATTGCTAACGCCGGCGGGCGATGGCAACGCCGAACAGGAAGGCAACGAACAGGCTCGCGAGCGGCGCTTCACGTGTGATTGCGGCGACCGTCGCGAGCGGTTTACCCGGCTTTCGAGCTTCGTCGATGACATGGGTCAAGCGGTCGACGGCGGCGCGCAAGCCTCCCGCGACCTCGCCGATCGTGTGGGAGACGTCGGTCGCGGCGTCGATGGCGCGCTCGGCCATGCCGGGCTGGGACGGGGGCTGCGGAATTTCGGTGCTCAAATTCGCGAACTCCGCTCCTGACGAAGTGAATGAGGCCGGCACCTTTGGCTATCCGCGCGAGCGCTCGTTAGCGGGTCCGAAGACCTTTGGCTATCCGCGACAGGCGCCGTGATGTACGGCGGGTGCCGGCCTTGCAGGGGAAATGCGGGGCGCGGGATTTAGTTCCAGGACGGTTTCTCGCGCGGCGTCTTTGCACCGGAAATACCCGTGAAACGACGGGTCCGAATCTCTGTTAGGCTGGCACCACCTTGTGGATGTCAGGAGGCTGCCGTGACCGATCGGACCATGCCGGATCGAGCCCGGCGCATCGCCTTGCTCGGCGCGCCCATCGACATGGGGGCCTCGCAGCGCGGCACCCTGATGGGCCCGGCGGCGCTGCGCACCGCCGGCCTTGCGACGCTGCTCGAGAGCCTGGACTTCGAGGTCGTCGACTACGGCGATCTCTCCGTGGCCGAGGTCAGGGACCTCGCCGACAGGCCGCCCGAAAAAGCCAATCATTACCGCGAAATCCAGCGCTGGACACGCGTGCTGAGCGGCAGAGGGTATGAGATCGCGAAAACCGGTGCGCTCCCGATCTTCCTCGGCGGCGATCACACGCTGTCAATGGGCTCGGTCAATGCCATGGCGCGCCATTGGCAGGAGCGTGGACGCGAGCTGTTCGTGCTTTGGCTCGATGCGCATGCCGACTACAATACGCCGGAGACGACGATCACGGCGAACATGCATGGCATGTCGGCCGCGTTTCTGTGTGGCGAGCCGGGCCTCGATGGCCTGCTCGGCGATGACCCGCGTGCGTCGATCGATCCTGACAGGCTCGATCTGTTCGGCGCGCGGTCAATCGACAAGCTCGAGAAGGAGTTGATGCGCGCGCGCCGGATCAGGGTTGTCGACATGCGCCAGATCGACGAGTTCGGCGTCGCCGTGCTGATCCGCCGTGTCATCGAGCGGGTCAGGGCGAGCAATGGCGTGCTGCATGTCAGCTTCGATGTCGATTTCCTCGATCCATGCGTGGCGCCTGGGGTCGGCACCACGGTACCGGGTGGCGCGACCTATCGCGAAGCACATCTGATCATGGAGCTGCTGCACGATTCCGGCGTGGTGGGGTCGGTCGACATCGTTGAGCTCAATCCATTCCTGGACGAACGTGGTCGAACTGCGCGCACCGCGGTCGAGTTGATCGGCAGCCTGTTCGGGCAGCAGATCACCGACCGGCCGACGCCAAGCAATGCGATCGCGCCGGGCGAGTGACGCGCGCGCCGTTTGTGCATTGCAAAGAAGGGAACTGCTGTCACTGCCGGCGGATTTAGATCAGTCATGATCGAAATCGCCTGCTTTTGAAACAGCTGCGAATTGCAAATGCAGTTCGCCGAGGGTTTCATGCGGGTCGAGCTTCAGCCGAGGATCCGCAATGAGCAGCATGATCGATGCCGACGAGAAATCTGCGCCAACAACACGCCGGCGCTTCCTGCAAGGCGGCACCGCAGTGGCGAGCGGCGCTGTTCTTGGCGCGGGCGCGGCTGCGGGGGAAGAGACGAATAACCTTCCTCCCAACATTCCCGATTGGATGAAGGCGCCGGGCGAGCCGACGGGAGGCCAGCTCTATGGTGCGCCATCGCCCTTCGAGGAGGGCGTTGTCAGGAACATCTCGAAGACTCTCAAGCAATATATCTCGGCGTCCAGCCGGACGCCCTTGCAGGAGCTCGACGGCATCATCACGCCGAACGGGCTGTTCTATGAGCGGCATCATGGCGGCGTCCCGACCATTGATCCGGCGCAGCACCGGTTGATGCTTCACGGCCTTGTCGAACGGCCCCTGATCTTCACCATCGACGATCTGCGGCGCTTCCCGTCGGAGTCGCGCATCCACTTTCTCGAATGCTCCGGCAATCCCGGTTACACCAAACCCTATGGCAAGACGGCATCGGACCTCGTCGGCCTGGTGAGCTGCGCGGAATGGACCGGCGTCAGCCTGAAGCTGGTGCTTCAGGAGGCGGGGTTGAAGCCGGAGGCCAAATGGGTGGTTGCCGAGGGCGCCGACGCGGCCGCGCTGACGCGCAGCATTCCGATCGCGAAATGCCTCGAGGACGCCATGCTGGTCTACAGCCAGAACGGCGAGCGGCTGCGTCCGCAGCAAGGGTATCCGCTGCGGCTGTTCCTGCCGGGCTTCGAAGGCAACATGAGCGTGAAATGGCTGCGCCGCCTGCATGTGACTGCCGAGCCCGTGTATTCGCGCGAGGAGACTTCGAAATACACCGATCTCCTGCCCGACGGCACGGCGCGGGAGTTCTCCTTCTACATGGAAGCGAAGTCGATCATCACCCGCCCATCCGGCGGTCAGCGTCTGAGCGCGCCCGGCTTCCACGAGGTCACCGGCATCGCCTGGAGCGGGCACGGCAAGATCGCCCGCGTCGAGGTGTCCGTCGACGACGGGAGGAGCTGGCAGGACGCGCGATTGCAAGAGCCGGTGCTGACGCGTGCCCTGACACGCTTCCGCTTGCCGTGGCAATGGGACGGCAAGCCCGCTGTGATCCAGAGCCGCGCCATTGACGAGAGCGGCTATGTGCAGCCGACGCTGGCCGAACTGCTCGCAGTGCGCGGCGAGAATTATTTCTACCACAACAATGCGATCTGGCCCTGGCGCATCGCGGCGGACGGTGAGGTGACCAATGCGCTGGCGTGAGATTTGCGGCATCGCATTAGCAATCGTGCTGTGTGCCTTTGGGAGCGGAGCGCAGGCGCAAAGCCCTTATGGCATCGGTCGGCCGGCGACGCCCGCCGAGATCGCGGGTTGGAATATCGATATCGGGCGCGACGGCAGCAATCTGCCGAAGGGGAGCGGTTCAGTCAGCCGTGGCCGTGAAGTGTTCGCCCAGCAATGTGCCGCGTGTCACGGCGAGAAAGGCGAGGGCGGCTTGGGTGATCGGCTTGCCGGCGGGCAAGGTACGATCGGAACGGCCAAGCCCATTCGCACTGTCGGCAGCTATTGGCCTTATGCGCCGACGCTGTTCGATTATATCCGTCGCGCCATGCCGCAGAACGCGCCGCAGTCGCTAAGCGATGAGGATGTCTATGCGGTCTCCGCCTATGTCCTGAACCTGAACGGGCTGGTGGGAGCGGACGCGACGCTCGACGCGAAATCGCTTGCGGCCGTGAAGATGCCGAACCGCGACAGGTTTGTCGGCGATGCGCGGCCCGACGTCAAAAAGTGAACGGGCGCGGGGGGCGAGGTTCCCTGCGCTGGCTTGGAACTTGCTTCGGCGAGGAGGGAACTCGCGGGACGTCATTGAATTAACCTGCGAGAGGAAAAAAACGCGGATCCTTCGATGGCAGCTGATCGCTTCGCTAACTCCATGTCCACGGCGCTTCGTCATCCCGGCGTGATCGCGTTGATCGTGGCCGCCTTGACGATTGCTGCGATGCTGATCGTGGATCATGGGCCGTGGAGCCGGGCCAAGGCGCAGCCGGCCCATGTCGCGATGCATGCAACCACAGGCGAGGCGGCACATGCCGCCGGCGCCAAGGTGCTTCCCACCGAACCGAAATCGCCGGTCGAGCCGGAGCGGCCGGGGCCGAAGACGTCCCCGACCGTCAATCCCGTGACGCCGTAGTTCTAGTCAGCTCTTGCGACCATAGTTGAGAAGCCCCCCGCTCGTCTTCGGCGGATGCGCGCGCAGCGCCTCCTCGTTCGGCTCGGTGCCCCAGCCGGGCCGATCCGGAATGATCAGATGGCCATTCTGGATTTCCGGCTCGTGCGTGAACAGCTCGCGGTCCCAGGACAGGCGATCGATGTCGATCTCCATGATGCGCAGGTTCGGAACGACCGCGCAGAAATGCGCGTTCATCATCGAGCAGAGATGGCCATAGAAGTTGTGCGGGGCGACGTTGACCTCGAACGCTTCTGCGGCGGCTGCGATCTTCATCGACTGCCAGACGCCGTTCCAGGGCGTGTCGATGATCGCGACGTCCATCGCCTGCTCATGGAAATAGGGCAGGAATTCGCGCAGGCCCAGCAGGGTCTCGCAGGATGAGATCGGATGCGGGCCCTGCCTGCGGATGTAGCCGAGCGCCTCCGGATTGAAACTGTCGATCTCGATCCAGAACATGTCGAGGTCCGCGATGGTGCGCAGGATCTTCAAGTAACCCTCGGTCTTGGCGTTGAAGTTGCAGTCGAGCAGAATGTCGACGTCGGGGCCCGCGCCGTCGCGGATCGCTTCCAGATGCATGCGCAGGTCGCGCAGGATCTTGCGGTCGACGTTGATCTCGGGTGCGAACGGCGAGCCGAAGCCGGGCCGCCAGCCGGTCGGCTTGCCGTCGTCGTAGGAGAAGATGTTGGTCTTGAGCGCGGTGAACTTCTTCTCGCGCACCTCGCGGCCCATCGCCTTGACGCCGTCGAGGCTTTCGATCGGCGGCTTGTACCAGGACGGATGATTGATCCGCCACGTCGCGCAATGCGACCAATACACCCGGACGCGGTCACGGATTTTGCCGCCGAGCAGCTCATAGCAGGGCACGCCGAGAGACTTCGCCTTGGCATCGAGCAGGGCGTTCTCGATCGCCCCGAGCGCTTGCGCCACCACCCCGCCGGCGGCGGGGCGCGTGGCGGCGAACAGCTCGGCGTAGATGCGCTCATGCTGGAAGATATTCTGCCCGATGATGCGGGTGGACAGGCGCTGGATCGCCGCGCCAACACCGGGTGAGCCAAAGCCTTCATCGAACTCGCTCCAGCCGACGACGCCGTCGTCGGTCGTCAGCTTGACGAAGTGGTAGTTTCGCCAACCGGCATCGCAGGCGAGGATTTCAAGGCTTGTTGCTTTTGATGATTTGGTCATGTCGCTCCCTGTCGCCTGGTCGGGCTTCTTTTCTTGTGGCCAATCGCAGGCCCGACCCTGGCCAACTGTTAAGCCAACCACGGACCGGCGTGAAGCCCGCAGCAGGTGGGGACAGCTATGATCTGCCTTCGATAGACCAGTTCTTGCGGTTCATCAGCGCGCCGGCCGTGTTTGCGGCCTTCATCGTCGCGTCGCAGATTTCGGCGGCGTTGTCGCAAGGTTAGTCAGCCCATCGCCGACGAGCCGAGCAGAGCGAGGACGGCCAGCGCCATCAGCGCGGTGCCGAGCCAGCCCAGCGCGACCAGCCACGACCGGGCCCTGAAACGGCCCATGATCGTGCGGCTCGAGACGATCAGCATCATCATCGCCATGATCGGAACGGCGACGATGCCGTTGAGCACGGCGCTCCAGACCAGCATGTGGATCGAGTCGATGCCGGTGAAGCCGAGGCCGAAGCCGATCGCGGTCGCGGCCGCGATGATGGTGTAGAAGCCGACCGCCTTCTCGGGCTTCGCCTCGAGCGTGGCGCGCCAGCCGAAAATCTCCGCAACCCCGTAAGCGGCCGAGCCCGCCAGCACCGGGATTGCGAGCAGGCCCGTGCCGATGATGCCGAGCGCGAACAAAGCGAAGGTGAAGTCGCCGGCGAGCGGCCGCAGCGCCTCGGCGGCTTCGGTCGCCGAACTGATGCGGGTAACGCCGTTGGCGTTCAGCACCGAGGCCGTGGTCAGGATGATGAAGAAGGCGATGCCGTTCGACAGCAGCATGCCGAGCGTGGTGTCGGCCTTGATGCGCGCGAGCTCGGGATCGCCGCCGCGCCGCGTCTCCTCGCGCAGCGGCTTGTCGCGCTTGCCCTGGTTCATCTCCTCGACTTCCTGCGAGGCCTGCCAGAAGAACAGATAGGGGCTGATGGTGGTGCCGAGCACGGCGACCACCATCATGAAATAGTCGGCGCTGACATTCGCCTTCGGCCACACCGCCGCGAGCAGCGCCGTGCTCCACGGGATCTCCACGGTGAAGGCGGTCGCGACATAGGCGAACAGCGCCAAAGTGAGGAATTTCAGCACCGGCGAATAGCGGCGATAGGGCAGGAACACCTGGAGCAGGGTCGAGCCCGCCGCGAAGATCAGCGCGTGCTCGTGGTTGAGGCCGCCGATGACGAGCGAGAGCGCCTCGGCCATCGCGGCGATGTCGGCGGCGATGTTGAAGGTGTTCGCGGCGACGAGCAGGCCGACGAGCGCCAGCACCGCCCAGCGCGGCGCGATCCGCATCACGTTGGCGGCAAGCCCTTTTCCGGTGACCCGGCCGATCTGCGCACTGACGAGTTGAATGGCGATCATGAACGGCGTGGTCAGAAACACCGTCCAGAGCAGCCCGTAGCCGAATTGCGCGCCGGCCTGCGAATAGGTGGCGATGCCAGAGGGATCGTCGTCCGCCGCCCCGGTGACGAGGCCGGGGCCCAGTCGTTGCAGCAGCATCGTCCCGGACTTCGTCGGTGCGTCGGCGCGGTCGTTCTCGGCGGGGCGGTGTTTCAGGGCGGACCTTCCGGAATTGCGAATCCAGATCTTAAGCGCGTTCATGGCCGCAAAGTTCCTGCGCAGCCAGCGTCGTGTGGCACCATCACAGACATCGTCGAGCCCGCGCCGTGATCGGTCGCGGGCTTTTCTTTTGCGCCTGTGCAGCTCCGTTCGAAACGGACCGCACACTGGCGGGCTGACGCCTTCTCCGGCACCCGCGAGGTGTTCATTCCCTTTGAGCGATCATTCCGGACGCGGAGGAACGCCGCTTCACCGCGCATGTTGACTTTGCGGCGACGTCTCTTAGCGAGGAGCGGGACGGTCACCATCGCGACGGCGGCGCGTCATGCTCGCCTTGTCGCGGTTCGGCTCCATCCCCTCGGCAGCAGAGACGCACATGAACAGGCTTAAGCCGGTCAATCTTCGCAATTCGCTCGACTTGAGCGACAAGGTGCAGGTCAAGACCCTGCGCAAGCGCCTCAAGCTGTCGCCCGATCAGTTCGCCGATGCGCTTCGGAAATCAGGCAATTCGATCTCGGCCCTCGTCAAGGAAGTGGCCGCCGCGAGACCGGGCAAGCTGGAGGCGTAAGCCGCCGGCCGGATTTAGGAACGGCGTGCCCATGACGACGTTTCCCGTTTTCAGGAAGCGAGGAATTGGCCGATGGACAATCTGACGAAGCGCGAGCAGCCGGACCGCAGCAAGATCAACATGGACGAGGCCTTTGAGGTCAAATACTGGACCCATACGCTCGGCGTCTCGAAGGAGGAGCTGCAAAAGGCCGTCGACAAGGTCGGCAATTCGGCCGCGGCCGTCCGCAAGGAGCTCGCGGTGTAGCTGATACAGCTGGAGGGTATCATGGGCCTGGAAGCAGTCTTCTTCATCGCCGCCTTCGTCCTGCTGGTGGCGCTGATCTATGGTGTGCTGCGCAACCGCACCCGCAGCCGCACCGAGCGGCATGTCGCCGACAGCATCGTGCGCGAGCGTTATGAGAACAACGAGACGTGAGACGGCGTCCGGCTACTTGATGCTGACGAACATGCCCCAGGCCGCGGCCAGGGCCGCGCCGGTGAAGACGACCACCGGATTGTCGCAGAACGCACCGCCGTAGCGGCACACGTCCGCGCCGAACTGGCCGAGCTCGTGATGGCTCGCGGAGTAGAACAGTCCCGACAACCCCAGCAATGCGGCGGCGACGTAGTACATCGGCGTTCTCTCCGAACCTTTCCGGTTGCGCCCTCGTGGGAGGGCATGTCCCATCCTGGCGCGAACAGATTTCATTCCGCCAAATCCGATTTGCCGCATTTGAATAAAGTTGCACCGTTGGGCAAAACACTGGCATGATGGCAGCATCGGGCATTTCCAGTGAGCCCCGCATGGCCGCTTCTGACCCTTGCGGACTTTAGACGCTGCGACTGCGACGCCGGCTTTTGACCCTGGGCAGATCTTTTGACCCTGGGCAGATTAGGTAAGCCCGCCTCGGAAATTTGAATCTATCCCGGGAACAAGTTGCAATTCCGTGCGTTAGGGGGCGTCGTGGGGAGAAACCATCGTGCCGACCGCTGAGTACTATTTGAAGCAAGCCGAAATTGCGTCCCGGATGGCACTGGCAGAATCCGACCCAGAAAAAGCAAGGGCCATGCATATCCTCGCCTTGGAGTATTACGACAAGGCCTACCTTGCGCAGGTCCAGGAAGCGTTGCCAGCGCAGCCAAGCAAATCGCCCGACATCATCCAGAGGCAGTGAGAGCGCCATTCCGGTTGCGCCCTCGTGGGAGGGCGTGTCCCAGCCTGGAGAGCCCCGCATGGCCGCTTCCGACCCTTGCGGGCTGCAGCCGCTGCGACGGCGACACCAGCCTTTGACCCGTTGCCGACATTCGGAGATTTCAACAGTTCGCGCCGCTTTGTTGGTGTTTCGGATAAGTTTCCCGTCTAGGATGCAGCATTGCGAACAGGGACTGCTGAAGTGTCCAAAGCAGCATCAGGCGTCATCGGAAGATTTCCCGGACCCATTGTCCTAATTCCGTCTCGCGTCAAATGGTGGTTCATGACGTTAGGCTCAGCATTAATGACAGCGAGCTGCGTCTTTGTGATTTGGAATGCTCTTTCTCGTTCTCCTGCCAATGCGGGCATTGGACTGGCGATTGGCATCGCGAGAGTGCTCTTCTTCGGCGCGCGCTCTCTGAGCCTTAGTCAGGCCGGCTTTGAAGTGACCAGTCTGTATCGAACAAGAGCCTTCTATTGGGGGCAGGTCAGCGACTTTGGGTCTTTTCGGCTCGCAAGGTGGTGTTTCGATCTGCGAAGCCAAACTTCAGCTTTTTCGAGAAGTTTAATGCTGGTTTGACCGCAGGCCGAAACTGTGGACTGCCCGACACGTATGGGTTCTCGGCGACGGATTTGGTCCGCCTTCTGATCGCTTGGCAAGATTTGGCGATGAAGCGACCGGGGCGCGTCTAGACTGTTGGTCGGTGCCACGTAGGTCGGTTTTTGGCCCTTCGCGGACTACTTCACAAGCGCAACGGACATCGTCTGCTATCATTCGTTCATTGCTTAGACCAAATTTTTCTTCGAAGACACCCCAGCGTTCGCGCGCTAGGGATTTTGCATTTGCGTGGGGCGAACCACGCCGACGGGCCTATCTCGTCGTACTCGTCGAGTCGGTCCCTTATCGGGTCTCCGGTCCAATGGCGGCCGCTTCTTGAAATGCCCACGGATCGGCAGCGGGATCAAGAGACGCTTGCACGTCTGACAGAGGGCGTACTCTGAAAGTGGCTTGCTCCAGAGCAGATCGCGGTGCGGCCCGCTCAATTCCTCGATGTCGGTTTCCAGCCATAAGACTGGCGCGGAATTTGGCCAGTGACGTCGATGTCCTTCTCGTCAGAGAGGCGCCAGGCCGCCACTCCAAAGCAGACGGTCAAAATTACCGCGGTAACTAGCAGAAGCGTCGACAGAAACTGGCTCACTCCTACACCCCTGAACGTGGCGCGTGGCTGAGCGACCATGAACTGTCGATTCGGAAAATACAGACGCGCTGACCTAACGGCAGAATGTCCCCAAGCTTCTGCGAGGGAGAGTGCATATCGCTCGTGAGTTGTACCGTTATCCGCTCAACGCAATGCGGTAATGCGGTATGGGGTGTCGCCCGATGTTTGGGGGATTGCCTCATCCAAGCCCCCAACTCTACTAGGCCTGCGACGAGCTCGTGATCAAACAGCGGGGTGCTGATCCACTGGTCGGGAGATAGCTACTTCAAGAACGCGCGCTCGCTCTCGGTTAGATCCACGGTTGCCTCTCTGGAGAAAACTCCGGCCGACCTGGCGTCGTTCCACCCGGTGTAGCCGGGCATTCTTGTAGGTATTGCCTTCAAAGAACACGGAGTAGGGTGAGGACTGCTTGCCCGCGGTCGGATTTGCCTCTCTCAAGCAGACAAAAGATGAACCCGGACCGAGACTTGTTTTTCGCAGCGAGGATGTTTCGATTGGGCCTTGCAGGTGCGCGTCATCGGTAGCCTTGGCAATCCCTTCCCGCAAAATTTCATCTGATAACGACGTTTCCTGCGGGGCCTCGGCGTCGGCAACGCGGTGTCTTTCGACATTGAAGAACAGCCGGACAGGAGCAAAAACAGAAGGGGAACGAAACGCATATCGAGCGATTCGAGCGGGGGCCAAAGCGCTGGGTCGCTCGCATAAAGCGGGCCGATGGGCGAAATATCCGCACTGTCCTGCCAGCGTCCGAGCATTCTTATCTCGACACCAAACCAGCCGCGTCCGCCGAAGAAGCGGAGAAGCTTGCCAAAGACGGGGTTGATTTCGGGGGCATCGTGTAGTCGTTTGGTTTGGCGAAACGGCTCCGGGGCATCCGATCACATTGCTGACCGATTGGGGGCAGAGCTGCTAAACAGCTCCGGTACACGACGGGGGGCAGGGGCGCCGGAGCCGGATTCCAGCCGGCTAATCGGCATAGCCGGTGACGAACCAATCCGCGGTGAAACCAGAAAGATCCAGGCTTGTGGCTCGCGCCCGGCCCATGGCAGGCATTCTATTGCGGCGGCTGCCCGCAGCCCTTTTAATGACGCCGCTCAGAGGGAGAGAAACATGCAGAAGCTGACAGCCGCTGTGGCACTCGTCGCCGCCCTTGCACTTGCAGCATGCGGGAGAGATCCTGGGCCGAAGGGCGATCCGGGGCCACAAGGTCCCGCCGGCCCGCAAGGCGCCCAGGGTATTCAGGGCGTCCCTGGTCCTCAAGGTGCAGTCGGCGCACAAGGCCCACAGGGACCTCAAGGGCCGAAGGGCGATAAAGGGGACAAGGCCGAACCGAGCGTCCGTGCAGTGCAGGCGGATGGCGCTGTGAACTGTGATGGCAGCGAAGCGCTTGTTTCTGTGTTCTGCCCAAACGGCGGCGGCGCCGACGGCGCAAAGTGTGGGACATCGCCAACAGTTGGGCTCTGCTTGAAGAGGTAAGTGGTTCCCGCTGCGCGCTTTTACGGATACAATCTTACGGCGATTGGTGACACCGATCGTAATCTACAGTCCAACTCCCCGCCGGCTCACAAGGTCGGCGGGTTTTTCTTCGATCTGGTCGTTCTCGCCCTCAAGCTGGCACGAGGCGTGAGCGCGCCACCAAGGCTTCGCTTGGCGCCGCCACCGCACAACCGTAGATTCGTAGTCGTCGGCCGGTAGACATGCGAAGCTAAGCGTATATTCGCGTCTCGGTGGGAAAACCCGATGCGCCTTGCATTGCCTTATTTCGGAATTGCTCCCTGCGCGTCGCTGGCGACGTGGATGTCGGTAATGTTGCTTTACTGACGCGGAAACAGCTCGGCGTGATGCCAGAAGCCGGACGTGGGGCCCGCTCTCGTGCAGCTCGGGCCACCCCTTCTCGATCGCGCATCTGATGCCTGCGCTGAATTCGCTGCGTTTGCCGCCGCTCCATGGTGTGCGGGAGCATGGAGACGGTAAGCGGGTGGAGTTGCGGCGTACCCTAAGCGGGCGCTTGATGGTTCGCGCATACAACGGGAGTGAAACGCTTCAACCTATGTGGATCTATGGGACCTATTGGATTGGCTAGCCTGGCCAGTCAGCCGGAAAGCTACCGGTCCTTGGTAATTTATCCTATCTGACCATGACAGCGGTGAAACCTTTGGTGGCTGTGGGGAGCAACGAATTTCTCATTCATGCGTGTCGATCTTCTATTCGTACCGCACAGCCTGCGCGGCCCCGGACTTGGTAGAAGAATAATGCTCCAAGCGGAGCGAGAAGCGATTGCGCGGGGCTGTCGTGGGGCATGGTTGGACACGTACAGCTTTCAAGCACGCGCATTTTACAAACGGCTTGGCTACAGGGCGTTTGGCGTACTCGACGATTACCCGCCCGGCCAGCATTCCCCCTTTCCGGATTTTTTAGTGACCCGTTGCTGAACCCGGCGATGCATGTAATGCGTGCATTCGCCGCCGGCAAGGTCAACTGCTATTCCGTCTGCTCGCAACGAAGGTTGGTCCGATGCAGCTAATATGCGCAAATCTCATCTCCATGGGATTAGCACGTGAAAGAAGGCGTTATCCGCCGTGCAGCAGAACACGATCTGCTCGAGGTGTTGAAACTTTACCAACAGGGTCTAGGACATCGCGGTGACGGCAGCGCGGAATGCGCTCACCATCGAGGGCCGGAAGCCCGAGGCAGCCGCGCGAATATCTCTACCAAGGAATTGCCGCGCGTCCATTCCGGCGGGTGTTCAACCTTGCCGAATACGTTCAAGTCAAGCCGGCCTCGTTCCAGGATGGCCTGCTGATTATCGACCTCGTCCGCGAGGTCCCGGAAGCCATGGAAGGTCGCTTCGGTTGGCCGAAGGTCGAGCTCTGCGAGACCGACACGACGCTGACTGTCTCGGCCGAACTGGCGGTAATGAAACCATCGCTTCATTGAATATCTCCGAAATGAACTCCGAGCGTCTCGACAGAATGCATGGGGCAGGGACTATGATCTTCTTATTCGCGCTCCAAGTCAGCCAAGCTAACCCGGTGAAGGAGGCAGAGTTCTGATGCCGCAGTCAACCCACGAAAGTTTCACTCGCGAGGAGGCATCGCTTCCCGGATCGGACCGGACCTTCGGCTGGGTGATCGCGGGTGCGCTCGCGCTTCTAAGTCTTTCGAACGGCTGGCACCTTGGCCAGCTGTGGCCGTGGACCCTATCCGCCGCGGCTCTTTTCCTCGCCGCGGCATGGATTCGTCCGTCCATGCTGCACCCGCTCAATCGCCTTTGGATGAAATTCGGCCTGCTTCTGCACAAGGTCATCAACCCCATCGTCATGGGTCTTCTCTTTTATGGTACGATCTTGCCGACGGGCCTCGTCATGCGGCTGCGCGGCAAAGATCTGCTGCGGCTGAAACGCGAGCCCGGTGCGGAAAGCTATTGGATCGCGCGCACGCCGGGGCCCGCGCCGGAAACGATGAGAGACCAGTTCTGATGATGGAGTTTCTGGCCGAGCTTTGGCGCTTCACGCGTCTGCGGAAGAAATTCTGGCTGCTGCCGATCCTGATCATGATGGTCGTGTTTGGGGGCGTTATCGTGCTAGCGAAGGGCTCTGCGGTCGCGCCGTTCATCTACACGCTGTTCTGAGGTAAATGCGCATTCTCGGCATCTCTGCGTTCTATCACGACAGCGCCGCGGCGCTCGTCGAGGACGGTCGCATCGTCGCTGCCGCTCAAGAGGAGCGCTTCACACGCCAGAAGCACGATGCGTCGTTTCCGCGCCATGCGGTTCGCTACTGCCTGGAAGCTGCGGGCGCAGGACTTTCCAAAATCGATCATGTCGTGTTCTACGACAAGCCATTCCTGAAATTCGAGCGCCTGCTTGAAACGTATATCGCGCTTGCACCGCGTGGCTTCCGCTCCTTCCAGATGGCGATTCCGCTGTGGCTCAAGGAGAAGCTGTTCCAGAAGAGCCTGTTGCAAAATCTGCTTCGGGAGTTCGATGAGGATTTCGCGTCGGAGAAGCTGCTATTCTCCGAGCATCATCTGAGCCACGCCGCGTCCGCGTTCTACCCATCGCCGTTCGACAGGGCCGCAGTCCTCACCATGGACGGGGTCGGAGAATGGGCGACGACGTCGGCGGCGACAGGCGACGGCAGCCGCCTCGAAATCTTCCAGGAGATTCATTTTCCCCATTCCCTCGGCCTGCTCTATTCGGCCGTGACCTATTACACGGGCTTCAAGGTTAATTCCGGAGAGTACAAGGTGATGGGTTTGGCGCCTTACGGCCAGCCCAAATACGCACAGCGTATTCTGGATCATTTGGTCGACCTGAAGCCCGACGGATCATTCCGGCTGAACATGTCCTATTTCGACTATTGCACTGGCCTCGCCATGACCAACGAGCGGTTCGCCCAGCTGTTCGGGCAGCCTGCGCGCTCGCCGGATCAGTTGCTGACGCCGTTCCACATGGATGTCGCAGCCTCTATTCAGGCTGTGCTGGAGGAAGCGGTGCTGCGGCTGACGCGCAGCCTCGCGAGCCGGACCGGTGCACGCAATCTCTGTCTTGCCGGCGGCGTGGCCCTCAATTGCGTGGCCAATGGGAAGGTGCTGCGCGGCGGCCAGTTCGACCGTCTCTGGATTCAGCCGGCGGCGGGCGATGCGGGCGGCGCAGTCGGCGCGGCACTTGCGGCCTTCCATCAGTTCAAGGGCGGGCCGCGCAGCATCGCCGTGACTGATGGAATGTCTGGCGCTTTTCTCGGGCCGGAATTTTCGGACAGCGAGATTGAACGGAGGCTGACCGCTTGCGGGGCGCGCTATGCCGTTCTGAGTGAGGACGACATGATCGAGGCAACGGCCAAGGCACTGTCCGATCAGCTCGCGGTGGGGTGGTTCCAAGGCCGTATGGAATTTGGCCCCCGCTCGCTGGGGGCGCGCTCGATCCTCGGCGATCCCCGCTCACCGACCATGCAGAAGAACCTCAATCTCAAGGTGAAGTACCGTGAGAGTTTTCGTCCCTTTGCGCCGGCGGTGCTGCGTGAGGACGTCGTCGACTGGTTCGAGCTCGATTCAGACAGTCCCTACATGCTGATCGTCGCCGACGTGAGGAAGGACAAGCGGCGCGCCATGAGCGCAGAGGAGCAGGCGCTGTTCGGCATCGACAAGCTCAACATTGCCCGCTCTGACATTCCCGCGGTAACCCATGTCGATTATTCCGCCCGCATCCAGACGGTCAGCGCCGAGACCAACCCGCGCTTTCATCGGCTGCTCACGCGATTCAAGGCGCGGACGGGGTGCCCGATTCTGGTCAACACCAGCTTCAACGTGCGCGGCGAGCCGATCGTATGCACGCCGGAAGATGCTTTCCGCTGCTTCATGGGCAACGAGTTGGATGTGCTCGTAGTCGGCAACTGCGTGCTATGCAAGGGCGAGCAGAATCCCGATCTCAGGCGGGATTACAGTTCGGCTTTCGAACTGGATTAGCGCTTCTTCAGGCCCGTCGCCGGCGCGGGCTCTGTTCTGGCGTTTCAGCGCGCCGCAGGGTGAATGCGGCGGTCGCCGTGCCGCGTGGACGACGGGCTGAACCTGAAGTCCTACAACGGCGGCCAGAGCACCGCGGACTGCTGCTGGTAGCTTTGCTCGGCATCGCAACCGCGACCGGCGTTGCAGCGCGTTGGGCCACGGCATCGGTATATGCGCAGCATATGTTAGGCTAGGATCACGGTTCACCTGTTCGCGCTCGGTCTTGCCGGCCATCTTAGTGCTACGCGGGAGGATGCTGATAATCCGGGGAACGCCGTGTCAGCTCAAACAAATCGTCCTGACATAGGCGGGGCCCTGCCCTTAATCCAGTCTGGCTGCGCACTGATCAAATGGATTGAGTTCTACATTTCGCGCCACGTACTCCTTTGTTGACACTTTCGATGAGGACTCGAGACACTTCTTCAAAAGTGTCGAATCGTTCAATTTTGCAAGATGCACGAGACGCCTCGGAGAACCAGAACAACTGGCCCTGAAACGACAGCGACGTTGACGGCATTATGACGTAGTCCAGGATTGCTTCATTATTCTCGGCGAGCCGCAGAACCACCACCCATCCCGCAGGCCATCGTGCACGGCGAACTAGCTTCCATTTCGGCGGAATGCTGACATATTTTCGGCATGTAGCTACACGGAAACAGATATTCACTGCATCATCGACCCGTAAGCAGTGATTCGATGAGTAAAAGGTGGCGCTCCGACCCGATTTCTCGAAAGCCTCCTGGAGCAGCGCTGCATTTTCTAGCTGACGTTCTACCAATCGTTTATGCGTATCAAGCTTGGCCCAGTAGCTTTTGTTGCCGGCATAACCGATCATACGGTAGAGATTCCGCAGAGCGCCGAAGTGTTTTAGATATGTCCCTACAGATGGCAAGCCCGGCGCAGCATCAATAATTGGCGCGCTCAATTTCCCTTTCTTCATTAGAAGCTTCCGAAGGCGAACAAGCATTTCTTCTTCCGATATGTGGACGCAACGCTGCTCTAAGGCTTTGCTAACGCGTCTGAACACATCACACTCGACTATGGCTTCGATTGCGCCCTCGCTTCTAACCCAGAGGTCTTTCGGATTGGTGGCTCTCTTGGCGCCGAGTTTCTGCGTGTGCCGATTGTATATAACGTTGCCAATGTAAGCCTCCCGCCGCAGAAGTGTGCTAATGGAGCTTTGGCACCATGGCCCTCCTCTATTGGTCAGAATACCACGCCTATTAAGCTCCCGCGCGATTGCCTCTTGGGACGCTCCCCGGAGGTATTCATTGAAAATCCATCGGACGACTTCGACTTTCGCATCTGATCCAGGAGCCAGCCTTACCCGGTCTGTCGACAGAAATTTATGCTCGCCGGCTTGTAGGGTTCCTTTCCACCCGAATTCGCCGTCCACAACTCGTCGCTCTAGTCCAAAAGGCTCCCGACCGCCTACTTTGAAGCCTTTGCTTGCAAGACGCACAGAAGCTGCGTGAACTCTCCCAGAGAGCTCTCGACTGAACTCGGCCGCCATAACTCTTTTGATATTCTTGATGATGCTGGAAAGCAGACTGCCATCATTGTCAAACTGCTCCGCGCAATATGTAACTCTTACCCCAGCCTTCCGACAGATGAACTCATAGTGCGCGCTCTCATCGACGTCTTGAAAGCGCCCCCAACGACTAACGTCAAAGACCAGCAGATGACCAAAGTCCGCCTGATCAGACCGAACGTCATCAATTAGTTTGATAAGACCTTGCCTATTTTCGATTTTCAGTCCGCTCTCACCCTCGTCTCGATAGGTGCGGACAATTGTTAGATTGTGAAGCTCGGCGTACGTGGCGATCACCGCCGCCTGATTTTCGATTGAGTATTGCTGATGGTCTGTTGACATCCGGACGTATTGCGCCGCGCGATACGTGTTTTGCGGTTGGAGCAAACGGTCTTTGTGTACAATGAGAGCTTTTGACATCACGGCAGTGACAGCACCGATCGACCATGCGCTCTTAGGCTCAAACTGCATGCTGTAGACGGAACGAGCTGAAATACAATCAGCCCTCCTGTCCTACTTCAGTCGATCAGCTCTAGGAGCCCGCCGCGCGTCTGATTCTGGTCGATTCCGTTGAAAAGGGGCGGCAATGCATTGACGCCGGCGCGATGCGGCCGAACGGCTGTATCGGCCTTTTATGCGGGCTTGAGGGGTTGCATCGGGATAATGCTTGGCCATCTTGCGAAAGTTCTGAGCGGTAGCTGCGAGAGTGAACTTGTCGCGCGCGCCGTTTGGTCCTCGTAACCAAGCAACCGTCACGCCTCAATCCCAACCGATTCTCATCCATGCTCAATTCGTCTCTGGATGGGGCGACCATGTGATTAGAGTCGTTGTGCCGACAAGTCCTTTCTCCAGTGAGAGCGCAATGATGTGCTCGCGGTTGGTCAGCACGACGCGGCCAATAGCGACCTTGTCCATCTCGCGGATGGTCTCGCGGATCACGGCAAAGGCGTCATGGCCGACCTTGCCGTCCGGCCGCAGGTAGTAGGGACGGATCAGGTATCGCGGATCGATCTCGCTACGGTCGACGAACTCGTCGATCTCGATGGTGCGTGTGGATTCCAGCGCCACGTTCTCAAGCTCCTCCTTGGTCACCTCGATGAAGGTGTCCTTGTCCAGGGCGTAACCCTTAACGATGTCCTCGTTGGCGACCTCGTCGCCAGGGTCGGAGTCGACCTTGAGATACTTGATGCGGTGGCCGGTCTGCCGGTTGAGCTGGTTGAACGAGATCTTCTCGCTCTCGGAAGTGGCCGGGTACGCTCTTCCTCGCCTCCAAGCTTGCATTGCCATCTGTCTCCTCACTCCTCATACGAGCAAAGCGTTCTTTGGATCAGGCTACCCGACGGCCTCGATTTGCCGCCCGCGTAGTCCGCAAGGAGCGCTATCGCCCACGACGCTGAAGTCTGCTTCTGGTCCATCGCGTCAGTTAGTCCGATGCAGCGGTTTGTCTGGGGTTGGGGGTAAAGCCGACCTGCCGGCTGAGCGCCCGGACGTCTCAGTTTGACCCGTAGCCGACACCTCGCCTCCAATGTGCTAGGCTGAAACCGGGTCAGATCCTCCCGGAGGCTCCATGAAGCGGCGCGAGTTCATCACGCTGATTGCTGGCGCTGCGGCATTGCCGCTCGAAGCCCGGGCACAGCGGGCTGGCCGGCAGTATCGCGTTGCGACATTGGGGCCGGTATTCCCCAGCTTCTTCGATGAGCTGGGCAGAGCCGGCTTTGTCAGAGGCAGCAACCTTGAGATAGACGGCCGTGGCGAAGGCGTGGCTGCCGTCTCCTACGCCAGCATGGCTGTTGAACTAGCCGCGGCGAATCCAAATGTCCTGGTGGCGGTCGGGGCCGAAGCAGGGCGGGCGGCACAGAAGGCAACGCAACACATTCCAATCGTGGTGATCGCCGACGACTTGCTTGGCAGCAATCTTGTCGCCTCCATGCCGCATCCCGAAGGTAACACCACTGGTGTTGCCATCTTTGCGTTCCAGCTCGACGCCAAGCGACTGGAGCTGCTGCATGAAGCACTGCCCAATGCCCGGCGAATAGCCGTCCTCGCCGACCGCCTGCCGATACCAAACATGAGCGCTCTCGAAAGTGCCGCCAAGAGGTTCGGCATCGAGATCGTTCCGTTTGCCGCACGATCCGAGGAAGATCTTATCCGTGTGATCGACTCCATGAGGGCCGAAGAGGTCGAAGCGGTCAACCTGCTGGCATCGCCGATCCTGTCATCGAGATTCCAGTACCTGATCCGCGATCGGCTGGCCCTGCGCCGCCTGCCCGCCATTCTGCAGTGGCCCGAGCAGGCGGAAGAAGGCGGGCTGATGGGTTACGGACCCCGCCTCAGCCAGGTCTTCGACCAATGCGCGCGTCAGGTCGCAAGGCTATTGAGGGGTGCAAAGGTGATTGACGTGCCCGTTGAGCAGCCGACCAAGCTTGAGTTGGTCGTCAATCTCAAGACAGCCAAAATGCTGGGTGTCGAAATGCCGCCGATGCTGCTCTCTCGTGCCGACAGGACGATCGAGTGAGTCTCGATTTCGGTGACAGTGCACTTGCCGTGCCATTGCGAAGAGGTTTCGCGCGTGATCAGCAGGTGTCCGGGGTGCGTAAGTGTCACTCTTCCGTATCCGTACGCGAGGCCGAAGAAAAAGGCCACGGCCAGGAAACGTCCGGAAGCAGGCGCGTTACCAAAGGCAGTAACCCTCTTGAGGGAGAAACCTATGCGAACCTCGATTCTCGCAATCATTGTCGTTGCCGGAAGCGGAATCGCTTTTTCCGCAACCGCGCAACAACAGCCCGGGCCGCAGCAGGCCGCACCCAGCCCGCAAACCAGCGAACAGATGCACCAGGATTCGGACAAGGGACTTAAGGCGGACGAGCAGGCCGGAGCGCAAATGCAGCGCGAAGCAGACAAAGGAATCAAGACCCGCAATTCAGGGGAGCCCGGATACGTGAGCAATCAAGACAAGTCGGGCGCTTCTGCCCATCCTCCGGGCCGGCCGGAAACCGACCTGACCACGGGGGCAAGCACGGGAGACAAGTCCCGCTAACCATCGTTCGCGTTGGAAGCTGAATGCCGCAACGATTGCGGCGGCTTCCGCTCCTCGCGGAAGACGCGACATGACGGACCCTGGGGCCAACCACCGCTTTTGACCGAAGCGGGCATTCCGCATAGCTCGATACCTTCGAGCCATGCTATCCGATCCCTCTCTCTGATATAGCCAGCGGGCGGCGTGGACTAGCGGCGGCCCGATTGCTTGATTTCGGCGACTTGCTTTTCGCCGGGCAACTTGCCTGCGGCTAGCAGGCTGCTGCAAATCCACCGAGATTCTCTCGGGGTCGCGCCAAGGAGAGCCTTGGTATCTACGCACTGTGCGTAGGTGTTGTAGCTGAGCGTGTCTCGGCACGTCGACGAGAAGTTTCCGATATAAATTTCGCTACTATGACTGCATCCAACCCAGGGGGCGTTGCCGACCCTGTAACTTGTTTCGCAACCGCCGTTGCAGGTGCTGGCGGAACGCTCCAGCTTGGCAATCTTCCCCAAGACTGAATTCGGCGCGAATGCCGGCGCTTGAGCGGTTGAAGAGCCGGTTGTCCGGTGGGAGGTTACGGTCGTTGGCCCCTGCCGCGGCACAACGGTCGATCTTGCCTTCGGCGCTTCGACCGAGACGGCGGGAATCGAGGAGTTTGGTGTGGGTTGCGACATCGCGGTGCCGCTTGTGCTGCACAGCAAGACCGTTGACTAGGTAGCGACGACTGACGGCACGGCGAAACCAAATGACAATCTCATAAGGTACCTCCCAAATCCGGGACAGAACAGCCGTCCCGACAGCTACGGGTTGTAGCACAGCATTCCTGTACCGGCAACGCATCTGACGATGAGTCGCCTTTGACACGGTAGCCAATTCTATGCCGGCCGCTTGCGTCGTTGCGATGTCGGCTTCTGGTCCATCGCGCCAGTTGGTCCGATGCAGCTGGCGTTTGGGGGCAAAGCCGACCTGCCGGCTGAGCGCCCGGGACTTCCCAGTTTGACCAAAGGCGGACCTGACGCGCTCCTGGTGCGGTGTGTTAAAATTGCAGGGAACGGATCGTGCCTATGCCAAGAACTGCTGCCGTTATCGGCACTGCCATCTTCTTCGTCTTCGCGCCCTGCGTGCTGGCTGGGGTGGTCCCGTGGTGGATTTCACGCTGGGAGTTCAGCTTGCCGTTTCTCGGCGTCGAGCTCACGCGCTTCGTCGGCGCCGCGCTAATTCTTGCCGGCGTAGCCGGGCTCGTGGATTCATTCGCGCGTTTCGCGCTGCAGGGGCTCGGCACGCCGGCGCCGATCGCCCCGACCCAACATCTCGTCGTTACCGGCCTCTATCGCTATGTGCGCAATCCAATCTACGTGGCGGTCGCCGCCGTAATTTTCGGCCAGGCGCTCCTGTTCGGCGATTGGCGGCTGTTCGCCTACGGCGCAGTCGTCTGGGTCTTCTTCCACCTTTTTGTCGTGGGCTACGAAGAGCCGACGCTAATAAGGTCATTCGGCGCGGAATACGATGCGTTCTGCATCAATGTGCCGCGTTGGATCCCGCGCCTAACTGCGTGGCGAGGTGGTCGGTAGCTGCTGTAGCGCATGACCTCGGCGCTGATTATTGATGAGCTTCACGAAGGCTCCTCAACAAAGTTTTTCTGCAATTGGCCCTTCGCATCAGTTGGTCGGATGCAGCGGTTTGTCTGGAGTTGGAGGGTAGAGCCGACCTGCCGGCTGAGCGCCCGTTTTTGCGGTGATGGTGCACTTAACTTGCTATCGCGAACAGGTTTCGCGCGTGATGTGCACTCCGTACGCGAGGCCTCGTAGAAAAAGGCCACGGCCAGGAAACGTCCGGGGGGCCGACGGGTGGACGTCCGCTTTGTCTCCACGCGGCCATCTGCAACGCGACAACCCCGACGAAACACGCCTGAAACAATCCTGAAACCCGATTGTCCTGAACTCCTTTTCCGCCGGCCTCGACCAACCAAGCGAAAAGGAGACAATCGTGATCCAGATCGGTTCGAAGGAAGAAGTCGCGTTCCTGCTGGCGCTGTTCGGCACCCACACCCAGCCGGTCAAGCGACCGAAGCCGAAATCGCGGCAAGGCTGAAGGCGGTGATCCCATGCCCGTCTTGGCCGAATGCCAGAGCCTCTTGCGCCTTTTGATCGCGAGGGGAGATCCGAAGGCCATCCCGATCGCCAAGGGCGCCATCGATCAATATCTCAACACGGCGCCGGTCAGCGCCCGCGGGCGCGGCCTACGCGTGCTCCAGCGCGATGCGCTCGACCAGCACGACCTCGCGGTCGGCGTGCAGCGCTCGTTTGCGGAGACGGTGGACGCTTATATCGAGCGGAAGCTGGCGGAAGAGTGAGGTAGCTTCGCCCCGTCGCCTCCAGCGCTCTTCGTTTGGGTGGACCCACTTGTACGGCGTGATGCTCTGCGTTTCGATCAGCTTGATCATGTGGACGGTTGGCGCAGAATGTCCATTCGGCATGATCGGCACTTGAGGGGGCGTGGCTGGCGGCTGCCGTCCATGCTGCTGATCGCCGGGTCGTGATGAGCGCTGGCGATATCAAGCGTACAGCTCGTGATTGGCGAATATTACTACGTCGATTTCCACCTTGCGAGCTGCCAGCGTGCGGCAGTGAAAATCAGGACCGTCGTACGGGCGCGCAAGGTTTGGCCGGCATGGCGCAACCTTTCAACTTTGCAGCCTGAAGGTCGATCTTCTCGGTGGGCGCATAGGCCTGCCGTTCGCATTCTTCCCTGATGACGGATAGCCGGGCACCTTTGTAGGTGTTGCCTTCAAAGAACACGGAGTAGGGTGAGGACTGCTTGCCCGCGATCGGATTTGCCTCTCTCAAGCAGACAAAAGATGAACCCGGACCGAGACTTGTTTTTCGCAGCGAGGATGTTTCGATTGGGCCTTGCAAGTGCGCGTCATCGGCAGCCTTGGCAATCCCTTCCCGCAAAGTTTCATCTGATAACGACGTTTCCTGCGGGGTCTCGGGCGTCGGCAACGCGGTGTCTGTCCACATTGAAGAACAGCCGGACAGGAGCAAAAACAGAAGGGGAACGAAACGCATTGGCACACCGAGAGTAGACAGCAGTGCCTATACAAGAACTAACGCGGTGCGGCAACGGTGGCTCCGCCAGGATCCGATCATCGCGAACGTCGCACCGTGACACCCGCTGCTGCGTGCGAGCCATTGTGCGAGCGCGTGGTGCCGGATAAAACAGCGCCAAGGGTTTAGTTGCGTCTGAGGTTTAAAATGATCACGTACAAAGAGTACCATATCGAGCGATTTGAGCGGGGGCCAAAGCGCTGGGTCGCTCGCATAAAGCGGGCCGATGGGCGGAATATCCGCACTGTCCTGCCAGCTTCCGAGCATTCTTATCTCGACACCAAACCAGCCGCGTCCGCCGAAGAAGCGGAGAAGCTTGCCAAAGACGGGGTTGATTTCGGGGGCATAGTGTAGGCGTTTGGTTTGGCGAAACGGCTCGGCATCCGATCACATTGCTGACCGATCGGGGGGCAGAGCTGCTAAACGGCTGCGGTACACGATGGGGGCGCATGGGCACCGGAGCCGGATCCCAGCGCGCTAATCGGCGACATAGTCCGTGACGAACCAATCCGCGGTGGAATCCGAAAGTTCCAAGCTTCTGCACATCCTTGGGCGGTCTGGCTCGCGCCCGGCCCATGGTAGGCGTTCTATTGCGGCCGGCTACCCGATGGCGCGGTCAACTGCGACAGCCGTAGCTTGGCGTGTCGTCAGTCCTGGCGATGCAGACGTCATCGATGCCACGCTTAGCCATCTCGGATATGGCTCGATGGAGGACGAACTCGGCGTAGATGGGAAACATCTTCCGACGCCACAGGTAGGCCTTTTCATTGGTCACCATGAACATCGTCAGATCGGTGCGCCTGGTGAAAAGGTATTTGAACGTCGCGGCCAAGATCTGCGAGTAGTTCAAGTTGGTATAGTCGTCGAGGCAAACGACCCCCTGCGGTGAAAGCATATAGTCCGCGAGCGCCAGCTCGTGGAGCGTCGGCTCAAATTGGTGGCTCGCATCAATATGACAGAAGCGGGTGCCCCCGCGGGCAAAACGGCGTCGTCTGAGGTCGAGAGTGCTACCCACGTTGAATGATAGGCGCGCGCCGAGACCCTCGAGCGCGGGACGATCGAAATAGTCCTCGATGTCGAAGAGATGCAGTTGCTCTTCCGTCGCAAGGCGGCCCGCCAGTATGGCGGCTGATTTCCTCCGAAAGACGCCAGTTCGGTCATGTCGCCGTGGATGCCCGCGGTTGCTTGGAAAGCAAGTACGGAGTCCATGGCCGCCATCGAGAACGGCGACAGCATGCCCTCGATGCCTTCCGCGATATTTTTGCTTGTCAAAAAGCTCAGTTCCATTCGCCGCTCCCAGTCGGATGCAGCGTTTATCACTCGCAACTAAGGCGAGCAAATCCGCCGTATGAGGTGGATTTCTCAAACAATGGAGAACTGAGATGACCTGCAGCCTAACCTGGCTGCCCGGCGTGTTGCGTGACGCCGGGCTTGAAGTACTCGAGCATCCCGGCTGGCAGACCCGCGGCCATGATGACAAGGGCGCGGTGCAGGGCGTGCTCTGCCATCACACCTGCGGCCCTCTGCATGGTCGGGGCGGGCAAGGGCTGGCACGCCGGCGCCGGGGCCTGACAAGGCGTCACCGACGGCAATTCGCACTTCATCGGTGTCGAGGCCGAGAACACCGGCGATACCACGGGCCTCGAGCCGAGGCGTGACGTGCACATGCAAGCCTATATGCGCGTCTGCTCCGCAATCGTCGATCACCTCGGCATTGGCGTCGTGATGGTCGCCGGCCACAACACAAGGAGTATACGCGGCCGCACGGGCGCAAGAGCGATCCGAGCTTCGACATGGTGATGTCCCGAGCCGACGTCGTGAGACTGGTCGAGAAAAAGCCGATACCGGCGCCGCGGTCGTCTGCGCGCCGGTTTGCTATGTCGCGACACCGGCCCAAACCATAGTGTCAGCGCGTCCGCAAGGCCGCGCTGGGTCGCGTCGCCCGCCCACGCCACGTGCCCGTCGGGCCGCACCAATACGGCTTTTGGCGCTGCGACCGGGCCGATCGCCGGAAGCTCCCAGGGGCCCGCGTAGCTGGCGTCGACGACACTGATGCGGTCCGCCCAGGGTGCGATGACGATGCAGCCCGGCTTGTCAAAATTGAGCAGCAGGGGACGCGCGCCGTGCAGCAGGGTGAACAGTCTTTGCGAACCGCCTGGTGTGACGAGGTCGAGATCGGGCATGCGGCGGCCGAGCAGCGGATGGCCCTCGCCGAGATCGTAGCGAATGTCGAGGCCGCTCATCATCGCGCCAAAGCGCTGGCGCGGCTCGTCCATGCCGAGCAGGTCGGACACCAACTCGCGCGCGGCCTTGAGGCCGTCGTCGCCGCGGCGGAGCAGGGCGATTTGCGCCATGGTGTTGCGCAGCACGCGCGCGGCGACGGGATGGCGTTCGGCATGGTAGCTGTCGAGCAGGCTGTCGGGCGATGTGCCGTTGACGACCTGTGCCAGCTTCCAGCCGAGATTGACGGCGTCCTGCAGGCCGGTGTTGAGGCCCTGTCCACCCACGGAGTGATGGATATGCGCGGCATCGCCGGCGAGCAGCACACGTCCCCTGCGATAGGATACTGCCTGCCGTGCCGCATCGGTGAAACGGGAGATCCAGTCGGGATTTTGCAGGCCGAAGTCGGTGCCGTAGACGGCGACGAGGGCCTCGCTGAGATCGGATGGCGTGGGCTCGCCGCTGCGCGCGAGCGTTGCTTCCGTCACGACGACCAGCACGCGCCCGCTTTCCGTCTTGCTGAGGCCGTGAAAGCCGATCGCGTCGTGACGCAGGCCCCAGGCCGGCTCCTCGCTCATCTCGACCTCGGCCATGAGGTTGCTGAGCGTCGGACCGGAACCGACGAAGTTGATGCCGGCGGTCTTGCGCACCAGGCTGCGGCCGCCGTCGCAGCCGATCAGATAGTTCGCCCGCAACGTCTCGCCGCCTGCTAGCGCGACGTCGACGCCGATCTCGTCCTGAACGAAGCCCGTCACCTCGAAGTTCCGATAGATCGGGACCGCGAGCTCCTCGACCCATTCGGCCAGGATGCGCTCGATGTGGCTCTGCCGCAGCGCCAGTCCGTAAGCGTGGCGGGTGGGGAGGCCGCTGATGTCGAGCCTGGTCCAGGCGAAGCCGGCGAGCTGTGTGACTTGCCCCTCGCGCAGGAAGCGATCCGCGACGCCGCGCTGATCGAGGACCTCGATGGTGCGCGCGTGCAACCCGCCGGCGCGCGTGCCGACGAGGTTCTGATCCGCGCGCCGCTCGACGATGGCGACGTCGACATCCGCGAGCGCGAGCTCGGCGGCCAGCATCAGGCCGGTTGGGCCGCCCCCGGCGATCACCACGGCATGATCGGTCGGCGCGGGGTTCCCGGCGCGGGTTCGCTCGGACCGGCCGCGCGAGCGGGATGTCGGAAGCAGTACGGGCATGTCGTGATCCCCCTGACTTGTTGCTGGGTCGGGGGTTCTACGCGAAGGTCGGGGACTTGAAGCAAGCCCCTTGCACACCACATATCAAGCTGGGAGGAACGTTGTCCTCTTTCGCGCTCGATTGGCAGATCGGGCAAGACGCTGGCGGAATGCCGTCATCGAAACGAGTTTGGTTCAGCCCGTGCGGAGCAATCTGCGGCGGTTTTTTCATGTCGGCTTAGTGTGACGCCAGTTTCGTTCAACACAGGATTTAATTCGTCGGGCAAAACGTCGGCAGAATGACATCGTCGAGGCGAGTTTGACTGACCCGCACGGAGAGCATCCGCGGCGGGTTTTTTCGTTCTCGATTGCCGAATAGGACGGCGGCAACGCATTGCCGCCACGCACTCGTCAAACATGGAGCGCTGATCGGCGCGCCGTCGTCCGAACCATCGCTGGCCGTGCACGCGCGAACGTGCCGGCCCGCGGCGCTGGGCCAGTTGCTCGCGCCGCTGCGGTCTCCGCGTCTCTGCCAATAATTTCATCCAGGCTGGCTATCGGCTCTATGAGCCCGAGATACCCTGGGCCTGGTCGCATACGCTTTACTGTCGAAAACGGCTGCGCTGAGTTTGGGGGCGCGGCTGTTTCCCGTGATGCGGAACGCGGCGTTCGTGGCCCTTTGTGCGTTTTCAGACGATGTGGCTGAAGCACTTGCGGAGTTGGTGGCGCCGGGCTTTAAGTTTGCTCCTGCAGGAAATTCGGCGACCATAAGCCGATGTAAGGGAGCACCATCGATGTCCACCAAGCCTCAATTGCCGGAACGTTCGTCGCGAGTCACGGGAGGGCCTACGCCGCTCGATGGTCTGCTGGTCGTCGATTTCACCCGCGTGGTTGCCGGCCCGGCCTGCACACAGACGCTCGCCGATTTCGGCGCGCGTGTCATCAAGATCGAGAACCCGGACGGCGGCGACGACACGCGCGCGTATGAACACGCCGAAACCGGCGGCGAGAGCGCCGCTTATCTCAGCCTGAACCGCAACAAGCGCGGTATCGCGCTCGATCTCGCCGTGCCCGAAGCCCGCGAGATCGCGCTGGATCTGATCCGCAACGCCGACGTGGTCGTCGAGAATTTCTCGAGCGGGGTCATGAAGAAATTCGGCCTCGACTACGAAGCGGTCGCGCCGCTCAATCCTCGGCTGGTCTATTGCTCGATTTCCGCCTACGGGCGGACCGGGCCGTTCGCTTCGCGTCCCGGCTTTGATCCGATCACGCAGGCGGAAAGCGGCTTCATGTCGCTCAACGGATTTGCCGACGGTCCTCCAGTCCGCACCGGCCCGCCCATCGTGGATATCGCGACGGGAATGACGGCCTGTAACGCAATCCTTCTGGCCCTGCTGGCGCGCGATCGGCTGGGCCGTGGCCAGCACGTCGAGGTGGCCCTGTTCGACATCGCCATGGCGATGACGAGCTTCTACGGCATGGCCTATCTGATCAACGGTGAGAACCCCGGACGGTTCGGCAATTCGCCGAGCGGGTCTCCCACTGTCGGCGTCTACGAGGCCTCCGATGGACCGCTTTACATGGCCTGCGCCAACGACCGGCTCTATCGCCGGCTGGTCGTCGAGGTGCTGAACCGGCCCGATCTCATCACCGATCCGCAATTTGCGACGCGCAAAGCACGCTCCGAGAACAAGGAGCTCTTGCGGGCGGCCATTGCGGAGGTCTTTGCAAGCGATACTCTTGAGAACTGGATGGCGAAAATGAAGCTGGCCAATATTCCGGTTGGCTATCTCCGCACCGTCGAAGAGGGCTTTAACGCACCCGAGGCCCGCGACCGCCATCGGTTGAGCCGGATTCCGCATCCTACGGCGGCCTGGGTCCCCAACATCGAAACCCCGATTACCATGAGCCTGACCGGCGCGATCGATCCCGTTGCAGCGCCCCTGTTGGGCGAGCATACCGAGAACGTCTTGCGTGACACGCTAGGTTACGACCAGCGCCGGATCGCGGAGCTCACCCAAAGGGGCGTCTTTGGATCAGGCAAGCCCTCGGTTTGAGCCCGGGTGGTTAACCTTGAGGGGCGGGCATTGCGGCGCGCCGACCTCTGCTTCGCGATGCGGCCGTTTGCGGCGTCGCATCCTTTTCAAGCAGCCCGGGGTCAGGGCGAAGACGCGGTGCTAGCATTGCATCGGCTTGATTTGGCGAGGTTCCCGCCGCATAAATGTGGGAAAGCGAGGGATGCGAATGGCGCCTGGTCAAGAACCGAGCGTGGGCCAGCCTGCGGGGCCGGAATCCGGCGAACGCGCCTATGCGGCAATGATCGCGAAGGCTCGAGCGCTCGTGCCACGACTGCGAGAGCGGGCAGCCCGAACCGAAGAGCTGCGCTTCCTTCCGCCCGAGACTGAACGGGATCTGCACGACGCCGGCCTGTTCCGGATGCTCCAGCCCAAGCGCATTGGCGGTGCCGAGCTCGACTATGTCGCCCTGATTGATTGCGCCGATCTGCTCGGACAAGCGGACGCGTCCGCCGCCTGGAATCTCGCCAATCTGGCGAGCCATCACTGGATGCTCGGCATGTTCGAGAAAAAGGCGCAGGATCTGGTCTGGGGCCGTGATCCGGATGCGCTGATCGCATCCTCATTCATCTTTCCTGCGGGCCGCGCCACGAGGGTCGAGGGCGGATACCAACTGCACGGAAGCTGGCCATTTTCCTCGGGCGTTGCGTCCTGCGAATGGAACATGCTTGCAAGCGTGGTTTCCTCTGATGATGAAGCAGACGGCATCGAGTATCGGATCTTTTTGCTTCCGAAACACGACTACAAGGTACTCGACACCTGGAATGTCGCCGGATTGCGCGGTACGGGGTCTTGCGACGTGGAAGTCAGGGAGGCCTTCGTGGCCGACCATATGACGGTTGCCGTCGGAGAGCTTGCCGGCGGCCGGGCGCCTGGAAGCAAGGTCAATCCCAATCCGTTGTATGCGCTACCCGTGTTCTCGCTGTTTCCTTACGTCCTGTCCGGCGTCGCGCTGGGCAATGCGCAGGCGTGCCTGAACGACTATATCGAGGTCGTCCGTCATCGCATTTCCACCTACAACCGCGCCAAGCTGAGCGACTTCCAAAGCACGCAGATCAAGATCGCGGAGGCCTCGGCCAAGATCGATGCTGCGCGTCGGACCATGCGTTCGGCCTGTATCGATGCCATGGAGGACGCACGACGCGGCCATATTCCGGACATAGCGACCAAGACCAGGTACCGACGTGACGGTGCGTTCTCGGTCAATCTATGTACCGACGCGGTCTCAATGCTATTTGCGGCGAGCGGGGCGCGCGGCCTCTTCACGGCGGGCGTGTTGCAGCGGCAGTTCCGCGATGCGCACGCCATCAACTCGCATCTCGCATTCAATTTCGATGCGGCTGGGACCAATTATGGACGCGTGGCACTGGGCCTGCCGTCCGAGAACCTTACGCTGTGAGGCCGGCCGATGAGTGATCTGCCGAAGCAGCCGACCGTTCCCGATCCAGCCAACGAACTCGCAAGCGACAGCTCGTCGATTGACCCCCGCGAGTTTCGCACCGCGCTCGGCACTTACGGAACAGGCGTAACGATCATCACCGCCGCGGCTCCTGATGGAAAGCCCTGTGGCATCACCTGCAATTCCTTTGCATCGGTCTCCTTGAATCCGCCACTCGTTCTCTGGAGCCTCGGAGTTTACTCTTCGAGCCTTGCCGTGTTTCAGAACGCAAGCCATTTTGCCGTTCATGTGCTCTCCGCTTCGCAGCAGGCGCTCGCAAACAGGTTCGCGAAATCGTCCGACGATAAATTCGCTGGCATCGACTGGACGCCGGGGCTCGGCGACGCTCCCGTACTTGCCGAGAGCGTCGCCAATTTTCAATGCCGCTCCGTCAATCGCTATTATGGCGGCGATCACGTGATCTTTCTGGGTGCGGTCGAAGCCTATGCCTACAATGCCAAGGATGCGTTGCTGTTTGCACGCGGGACGTATGGCCGGTTCCTGGCCGACGATGAACGCAAGAAGACACCGTAACGCGTTTCAGGTCGCGCCCGGTGGCTCAATGCTCTGCCGCTGAAAGCTTGTAGATCTCCAGTGCGTCGGCATCCGCGCCTCGCGCGGCTTTGGCCAGTCTGAAGAGCTGTCCCGCAAGCGTAGCCATTGGCACCGGTGTCGACGTCGCCTGCGCGACATCGGCAACCGTATCGAGGTCCTTGAGCATCGTGGCGATATGGCCGAGCGGGGGTGAGTGAATGCCCTGGACCATCCTCGGCACGAACAGCTGAAGTGGGATCGAATCCGCAAATCCGCCCGTGAGCGCTTCGGGCAGCCGATTGGCGTCGATTCCGGCGTTCACGGCAAGGCGTGTTGCTTCCGCGAGAACGGCCATCGCGCATCCGACGATCACCTGGTTACAGAGTTTTGCAGTCTGGCCGGCGCCGGTGGGGCCCATGTGAGTGAACCTAAGGGCCATAGCCAGCACATAGGGCCGCACTCTCTCGATGTCGGCAGCATCCCCGCCGGCCATGATGGCAAGCGTGCCTTCCTCGGCGCCCTTGGTGCCGCCGGACACCGGTGCATCGATCCAGCCCGCGCCGTTCGCAGCTTTCAGTCGTGTTGCGAGGTCGCGCGCGGCGTCGGGATGGATCGACGAGAAGTCGACGACGAGCTTGCCTGCGCCGGGAGCCATTGAAAGACCTTCGGCTCCGAAAATCACCTCTTCCACGGCCGCGGCGTCCGTCACGCACATGAAGACGATGTCCGAGCCTGCCATAATGTCGCGGGGGCTGGCTCCATGCCTTGCGCCGGCTTCGACGAGTGGAGCGACCTTGCCTTCTGATCGGTTCCAGACACTGACCTGATAGCCGGCCTTGAGCAGGCGCCGGGTCATGGGCGTTCCCATGAGTCCAAGGCCGAGATAGCCGAACCGCTCGACGCCTTGCGGGTTTGCCTTGCTCGCATCAGCCATAGGTTGCCTCCTCCTGTCGCAGCACGACGGCGCGCGACCGCCGCTTTACCATACATGGCGCGTCCCGCCGCGAAACCGGACAGCTTGCGTGGCTTGCCTGATTGTTTGAACCATGAAACATTTGCACCGGTCGGGTTGGGTGGCGCCGGTCGGCGCCGGAGCAACGGAGTGGGCGCGATGCGAACGGTTTCGAGGTTGATGCTGGCAACGGGGGCGGTGGCGGCCTTGATTGCGGGCGCAAGCCCCTCACGGGCGCAGCAGACGATCCGCGTCGGATGGACCATCCCGGCCGAGGAATCCAAATACTGGATGATGCGCAGGCCGGCTGAATTCCCCAACCTCGGCAAGACCTACAACATTGAATGGACCCAATTTCAAGGTACGGCGCCGATGACACAGGCATTGGCGGCAGGCGCACTGGATTGCGCGACGCAGGCGCCGCTGTCGCTCTCCAACGGTGTGGTCGGCGGCAATCTCAAGGCCTACATCGTGGCTCAGCACGTCTTCGAGAAGCCTGGCGGTTTCTCGGTCTACTGGGCTGTCATGGATGACTCGCCGATCAAGACCATTGCCGATCTCAAGGGCAAAACCGTCGGTATTTCCGTGATCGGCGGCGGCACGCAAGGGCCTTTCAATCTGCTCCTGAAACAGAATGGCGTCGATCCGGCCAAGGATATCAAGCTGGTCGAGGTCGGCTTTGCCGTCTCCGAGGACACATTGCGCCAGGGCCGCGTCGACGCGGTCAACATGAACCAGCCGTTTGCCGCACGCGCAGAAGCGAAGGGCGGCACAAGGAAACTGTTCTCGCTGTCCCAAGCGATGCCGAACATCGTGCACATCCTGGAAGCCTGCCGCGCCGATTTCGTCGACAAGAACCCGGAGTTGGTCAAAGCCTATGTCCGCGACATCACTTCGGGCATGAAGAAGGCGCTGGCGAACCGCGAAGAGACCCTCAAGGTCGTGTCCGAGGTGCTGAAGGCGCCTGTTCCGGTGCTCGAGACCTACCTGCTCAAGGACAACGACTTTGGTCGTGATCCTGGTGCGGCGCCGAACTTCCCGGCGATCCAGAAGATGCTGGACATCTACGCAGAGACTGGAATGCTGCCGAAGCTGGATGTCGCACAGTTCAAACATCCGACGATCGTCGCACCGTTGCAATAAGTGTTCGCGCCGCCTTTTTTTGAGTGATGCATAGCGATGTCCCGCCGCGTGCGGGACATCGCACGAAGATGATGCAAGTATGAAGAAGTTGCGATCACGGATAACGACCGACGGCCTCGACCGGGCCCCCCACCGCGCATTCATGCGCGCGATGGGACTGGACGATGCGGCAATTGCCAAGCCGATGGTGGGCGTTGTCAGCATGAAGGGCGAGCAGACGCCCTGCAACATGACCCACGACTTCCAGGTGGCCGCAGCCAAGACGGGCATCGAGGAGGCCGGCGGCACGCCGCGCGAATTCTCGACCGTGTCGGTCTCCGACGGGATCAGCATGAATCACGAGGGAATGAAGTTCTCTCTCTTTTCTCGCGAGCTGATCGCCGACTCGATCGAGGCTGTCGTTCATGGTCTCGCCTATGACGCGCTGATCGGATACGGCGGATGCGACAAGACGCTTCCCGGCGTAATGATGGGCATGGTCCGTTGCAACGTGCCGTCCATTTTCATCTACGGCGGCAGTTCCCTGCCGGGGCGCGTGGACGGGCGAACGCTGACAGTGCTCGACTCCTACGAGGCTGTCGGCAGCTTCATGACCGGAGAGATCGACGGCGCCACGCTGGAGCGGATCGAGCGCGCCTGCCTGCCTACGATCGGTGCCTGCGCCGGCCAGTTTACCGCGAACACCATGGGAATGGTGTCGGAGGCGATGGGGCTCACCATTCCCAACGTCTCGATGGTGCCCGGTGTCTACGCCGAGCGCGCGCAGATATCGCGACGCGCCGGGCGGCTGATCATGGAAATGCTGGAACGCGGCGGGCCGCTGCCTCGCGACATCGTGACGCGGAAATCACTGGAGAACGGCGCAGCGATCGTCGCCGCTACGGGCGGTTCGACCAACGCCGCGCTGCATCTGCCGGCGATCGCGAACGAGGCCGGCATCGCGTTCACGATCGATGATGTCGGCGAGGTCTTTGCCAGGACGCCGCTGATCGGAAACCTGCGGCCCGGGGGCAAATATACGGCCAAGGATGTCTACGATGTGGGTGGCGCCGCCGTGGTGATCCAGGAGCTGATTCAAAGTGGTCACATCGATGGTAGCTGCATCACCATCACTGGCCGCACGCTTGCCGAAGAATATGGCAGGGCCAACGCGCCGGACGGTGAGGTCGTCTATGCGGCAAGTGCGCCGATCATGCCGGATGGCGGTGTGGCGGTGCTGAAGGGCAACCTCTGTCCGGACGGTGCGGTCATCAAGGTCGCAGGTTTGAAGAGCCAGTTCTTCGAGGGCGTCGCGCGCGTTTTCGAAGACGAGGAGGCCTGTGTCGCAGCGGTTCGCGACCGCAGCTACAAGGCAGGTGAGGTCCTGGTGATCCGCAACGAGGGGCCGGTCGGCGGCCCCGGTATGCGCGAGATGCTCGGCGTCACCGCGCTGATCTACGGACAGGGCATGGGCGAAAAGGTGGCCCTGATCACCGACGGACGGTTCTCCGGCGCGACCCGCGGCATGTGCATCGGCTACGTGTCCCCCGAAGCATTCGTTGGCGGTCCGTTGGCCCTTGTTCGCGACGGCGACACGATCCGGATTGATGCTGCAAACCGGCGGATGGATATGCTGGTCGACGAGCAGGAGCTCGCGGCGCGCCGACGTGATTGGGAGCCACGCCCGCCGCGTCACCGCGCAGGCGCGCTCGCAAAATATGCGCGACTGGTTGGCCAGGCGCCGGGGGGAGCGGTTACCCATGAGGGGCCGGCAGAATGGCCCTGGTTCGAATGACGCGGCGTACCTGTGCGAGAACGGCCACCTGTCTGGCAAGTTTCTTGCTAAGCTCCTTCCGCTGATGGAGGACATTCAGCAGACAAGTTGCGCGTTCGTGCGCGAGTGAAGTGAGAGACGGGATGAAGGTAGTGCCTTCGAGATCGAGCGAATGGGTGAGACCGGTGACGTCGCAAAAGCCGGCATCTGCGATCATCGAGATCGACCGCGTCTCGCAGGTTTTTCAGACCTCGGCGCGCAAGGATCATTTGGCACTATCGGACATCTCGCTGACGATCGACGAGGGCGCCTTTGTCTCCATCCTTGGTCCGTCGGGTTGTGGCAAGTCGACACTGCTCTACATCGTCGGGGGCTTCGTCAGCCCGACCAGTGGCGCGGCGAAGATCAAGGGACAGGCGATCACAGGACCCGGTCCGGATCGCGGACCAGTATTCCAGGAGTTTGCGCTCTTCCCCTGGAAAACCGTGCTGGGCAATGTGATGTACGGGCCGCGTCAGCAGGGCGTGCGGACGCCAGAGGCCGAAGCGCAGAGCCGGGCGCTGATCGAGATGGTCGGCCTCAAAGGCTACGAGAACTTCTATCCCAAGGAGCTGTCGGGCGGCATGAAGCAGCGCGTGGCACTGGCCCGAACGCTCGCGTACCATCCCGAAGTCCTGTTGATGGACGAACCGTTCGGCGCGCTGGACGCTCACACCCGGACACGCTTGCAGAACGATCTCCTGAACATTTGGGAGCGCGACCGCAAGACGGTGCTGTTCGTCACCCATTCGGTCGATGAGGCCGTCTTCCTGTCGGACAAGGTCGTGATGATGTCGAAATCGCCCGGCCGCATTCGGCAGGTGATCGATATCGATCTGCCGCGGCCGCGTCGCCGCAACGAGCTGTTGCTCGATCCGCGCTACCAGAAGTACGTCGTCGACATCGAGCGCATGTTCGACGAGGTCGACGAGACCGGATCGCCGTCATGACATTGCTGGCTACCTCCGCCAGGCGTGCTGCCCCGGTGTTCGCCTGCATCGGGCTGCTGGCGATATGGCAGGTTGCCTCGCTGGCGCTGAAGAACGACAGCTTCCCGACGGCGATCGAGGCGATCCGGGCGATCCCGGATATTCTCGGCGACAAGGAGTCGCTGATCAACATCCTGGCCTCGCTCCGCCGCATGGCAATCGGGTTCGGTGTTGCAGTGCTTGTTTCGATTCCTCTCGGCCTGCTGATGGGACGCAGCCGTGCGGTTGCGGCCTTCTTCAATCCGCTTCTGATGGTGATCTACCCGGTGCCAAAGGCGGCCCTGATGCCGATCATCATGCTGTGGCTGGGGGTCGGCGATATCGCGAAGACGCTGGTGATCTTCCTCGGCGTCAGCCTGCCCGTGATCTATCATAGCTTCGAGGGTGCCAGGGCGGTCGAAGAGAAGATGTTGTGGTCAGGCGCGGCCATGGGGCTCTCGCCCCTGCAACGCTTGGTCCGGATCGTATTGCCGGCGGCGCTGCCGGAGGTCCTGACCGGCTGCCGCACGGGTTTGGTGCTGGCGCTGATCACGATGATCACCAGCGAGATGATCGCCCGTCAGTCCGGCGCCGGCAACATCCTGTTCAATGCGCTCGACATGGGCCAATACGACACGGTCTTCGCGATGATCATCATCGTGGGGGCGATGGGCATCTGCCTCGACGCGATCTTCGAGCGGGTCCGCGCCAGGCTCGTGCGCTGGTCCGAACCTCAGTTCGACATGCCGTTGAGCTTCTCATGACGCCGCGCATTGTCCCATCAAATGTCTTTCTCGGAGTTGCGCCAATCGTGCTGGTGATCGCGGTTTGGCAAGGCCTGGTGTCATTCGGCTTTGCGCCTGCGGTCCTGCTGCCGCCGCCCGGATTCGTCTTCAGCCGGTTGCTCCAGCAGCTCGTGACCTGGACATTTCAGCAGGAGATCGTGGCAACCCTGATCCGGTTGTTTGCCGGCTTCGCGATTGCGGTCGTGCTCGGCGTCAGCATCGGCATCGCCGCTGCCGCCAGTCCCGCGATCAATGCCGTGGTTCGGCCGATCGTGCGCGTATTGGCTCCGTTGCCAAAGGTTGCGCTCTATCCGGCGCTCCTGCTCCTGCTCGGCTTCGGCCACGGATCGAAGATCACGCTGGTGGCTGCGGATGCGCTGTTTCCCATTCTTCTATCCAGCTACTATGGTGCCTCGACCGTCGAGCAGAAATTGATCTGGTCGGCCATGGCGGCGGGAACGCCGCGCTATGAAATCCTCTTCAAGGTGGTGCTGCCGGCGGCGATGCCGTCGATCCTGACCGGGTGCCGGATCGGCCTTGTCATTTCCTGCATCGTGGTGTTTCTGGCCGAGATGATCACGTCGACGGACGGGCTGGGCCATGCCCTCGTCACGGCGGCCCGGACGTTCCAGGCCGTCGACATGTTCGTGCCGCTGATCACGATCTCGCTGCTGGGTTTGATCCTGAATGCGCTGCTGGGCGCCGTGCGATCGTACCTCCTACGGGGCTTTCCCGAAGCGTGATCTGACGGAACAAGAAACACGATACCGGGAGTGAACCATGCTGGCTGATCGCATCGAGGCAAAATGGATCGACGCATTTTGCGAGATTTTCGAACGATGCGCCGTCAAGGCCGGTGATACCGCGGCGATCCTCTCGGAAACGCAATCTCGTGCGCTGAATGTGCATCTGGCGGAGCTCGCGCTGCTGCGGATGGGCGCGCGGCCATTTCATGTGGTGATGCCGACGCCGCGCAACCGCAATATCGTTCCGGTTCGTTCGACAGGGGCGAGCGAGGCGATCCAGCGGCTCGGCCCGGTGATCAGCGCACTTCAGCAGGCCGGCTTTGTGGTGGATTGCACCATCGAGGGCCTGATGCACGCGGTGGAGACGCCCGAGATCCTCAAGGCAGGCGCGCGAATTCTGGTGATCTCCAACGAGCACCCGGAGGCGCTGGAGCGGATGGTGCCGGACCCCGCACTCGAGAAACGCGTTCGCGCGGCGGCGAAGATGCTGCGCGGGACCAAGCGGATGTGGGTCACCTCAAAAGCCGGCACGGCGCTCGACGTGGACATGGTCGGTGCATCAACGGTTGGCGTATGGGGCTGGACCGACAAGCCCGGCACGCTGGCGCATTGGCCGGGTGGCATCGTCGTCAGCTTTCCCAAGAGCGGAACGATCAACGGCACGCTGGTGATGGCGCCCGGCGACATCAACCTGACCTTCAAGCGCTACCTGACATCCCTCGTGAAGATGACGTTGAAGGACGATTACGTCGTCGAGCTGGAAGGCGAGGGCACGGATGCCGCGATGATGCGCGCCTATCTCGCCGCCTGGGGCGATCGCGAGGCCTATGCGGTCTCGCATGTCGGTTTCGGCATGAATCCGGCCGCGCGCTATGAAGCGCTGTCGATGTACGACCAGCGCGACACCAACGGCACCGAGATACGTGCGGTCTCCGGCAATTTCCTGTTCTCGACCGGTGCGAACGAATTCGCCGGCCGCTACACGGCGGGCCATTTCGACCTGCCGATGATGGGAACCACCATCGAGCTGGACGGCGTCGCGGTTGTGCGGGAAGGCGTGCTTCAGGACGTCTTCGGCTAGTCGCGATCGAGTACTGGCGGGCGAGCCAGCTCGAAATGCCGGAGCAGGTCGACCATGGCCTGAAGCCGCTTTGCGCGATAGGCGTCGACATCGAGTCCGGAATAATCAAGAAAGCCTGCGCCCGTTCGCAGGCCGATCCGGCCTTCGTGCATGTTGCGCGAGATGACGTCCGGCGCGCGATAGCGGTCGCTGCCGAGTGCGCCTTCGAGGTAACGGCTCGCGTAGTAGAGGATATCGCCACCGCCCCAGTCGATGAACTCGAGCAGTCCCAGCACGGCGTAGCGGAAGCCGAAGCCGTAGCGGATCGCCTTGTCGATCTCCTCCGCGCTGGCGACGCCTTCCTCGACCATGCGTGCGGCCTCGTTCATGGCCAGCGCCTGGATGCGCGGGACGATGAAGCCGGGAGTCGCCGCGCAGACCACCGGAACCTTGCCGATGCCTTCAAGCAGCGCCTTGACCGCGTCGATGACGGCGGGATCAGTGGCTTTTCCGGGCGAAACCTCGACCAGCGGGATCAGATAGGCCGGGTTGAGCCAGTGCACGTTGAGGAAGCGGCGTGGGTTCACGATCGCGCCTGAGAGATCGTCGACGAGGATGGTCGACGTGGTCGATGCAATGATCGTGTCCGGCTTTACCTGTCTTGAGGCCGCCCCCAGCACCTCCCGCTTGAGCTCGACGACTTCAGGGACACCCTCAAAAACGATACCGGAATCGGCAAGCACTGCGCCGCTCTGGCTAGCCGCCGCCACCGAGACACGCGCGATGAGCGGATCGACATCTGCCTCGGCCAGCAGTCCCAGGCTCGAGAGGCTCGCAAATGTCTTCCTGACTTCGCCGAGCGCATCCGTTTCCAGCTTGGCGAAGTCCTCGGCGGAACGGGGCTTGATGTCGATCATCGTGACCCTGTGCCCAGCATAGGCGAACGCGACGGCGATGCCGCGCCCCATGCGGCCGGCCCCGAGACAGGCGATGTTGGCGCGATTGGTCATCGATCAGAATCCATTGCGAAGCAGCGTCTGCAATTCAGCCTTGCTGAGGCTGCCAAGACCAAGCGTATCGAGCGTTCGGCCGCCTTCGGCAAAATCCTCACCGCAGATCGCGCCACCGATGGCGAGAAAAGCCTTGGCCAGCGGCGTAGCCACGCCCGCAACGCCGGCGACGGACACCAGAAGCGACAACCCAAGCCGCAAATCCTCGCGCATGTAACGGTGCTCGGCCAGCACGATGCGCTCGCGCCAGTCGCCGGAGTCCGTCAGCCGGTCATGCGAGCCGCGCCCATACATCCAGATTTCGCCCTCCTTCGCGTAGTGGTGAGCGAGCGGGAAATGCGGTGCACCGTAGCCGAGCGCCTCGCGTACCGCGATCCGCTCGGCGTCGAGCGCGTCGGTCACCCGGCGGATCGAGGCTTGCGTTCCTTCCTTGTGGATGTCCCATCGCTCGAAATGTTCGATCGGGCCGGCGTTCATCACGATCAGTGGCGGATGGATGATGGGACCTGCATTCATCAGCGCGCCGGACAGCGCATCTCCGCAGGGCTCGATTGCGTCGGGGAAAGCGCGTCCGATCACTTCGAGTGCCTGTGGCGCCCGGTCGAGCGGAAAGACGCCAACCGGCAGCCGCTTCGCGCGGATCGTGATCGCGACCTCGAACGGCCCGTGCTTGCGGGTGAGCCAGGGCAGCGTGCCGGTTTCGGCAAAGCTCGCCTTGGCCTGGTTGCCGGCGTCCTGCGCGGCCTTCGCGAAGATCATCGAGCCGAATGTCGCGGGCGGCAGAAACACGACTTGGCCGTCCCGCAGGTGCGGAGCAAGCAAACGCGCGATATCCGGCTGAGCGAAGGCGGGGGCAGGGCACAGGATCAGTTCGACACCGTTCACGGCTTGGGCGATGTCGGTCGTCACCAGTGCCAGCTTCATGTCGTGGCGGCCGTTATGGTCCTTCACCAGGATGCGCGAGCCCTCGGCGCGATGCGCGGCGACCTGATCCGCGTCGCGACGCCAAAGCCGGACCTCATGTCCCGACAGCGCAAAATCGCCCGCGGCCGCGAAAGAGCCGTTTCCCCCACCCAGAACTGCAATCTTCAAGATGCCTCTCCTCGTGCGCGCGACTGCGCATCAAGCTGCTTCAGCAGGAAATGCTGGACCTTGCCCAGCGCCGTACGCGGCAGGTCGGTGACGAAGACGATGTCGCGCGGAACCTTGTACCGCGCAAGCTGCGACTGGAGATGCGCTCTCAGTTCCTCCGCCTCGAGCCGACAGCCGGATCGCCGGATCACATAGGCGATCGGTACCTCGTCCCAGCGCGGGTCCGGCCTGCCGATCACGGCGCATTCGCTGACATCGGGGTGTTCCAGCAGGACGCGCTCGACTTCGGCCGGGTAGACATTCTCTCCGCCGGAAATGATCAAGTTCTTCTTGCGGTCGCGGACCCAGAAATAGCCGTCAGCGTCGCACAGGCCGATATCGCCGGTGCGATACCAGCCATCCTGCAGCGCATCGTGGGTTGCGTCCGCATTACCCCAATATTCGAAGAACACGTTGGGGCCGCGCACCGCGATCTCCCCTGGTGTGCCCGCCGGTACCTCACGGCCGGTCTGATCAATCACCTGCGCTTCGCAGCACAGGCCCGCAAGTCCGGTTGATCCCTCACGTGAGAGATCGCCGCCAAGCCGCGTATAGATCGCGATGGGGCAGGTTTCCGTCGAGCCATAGACCTGAAGCACCGGTACACCGCGTGCGACAAAGCGGTCGATCAGGTGCGGCGGCACGATGGTCGAGCCGGTGGCCAGGGCCTTGAGCGATGAGAGATCGGTCGTGGTCCAGGCGGGATGCTCGCTGACGGCCTGGATGATCGCCGGCACCATCACCGTCAGCGTGGGTCGATCGTGCGCGATCGTTGCGAGCGCCGTATCCGGCGCGAAGCGGGCGTGGATCGTGACGGTCGCGCCAAGCTGAAGCGCCGGCGTGGTCTGGATATTGAGACCGCCGACGTGGAAGAGCGGCAGCACCGTCAGCACGTGATCTTCGGACGTCATGTTGTGCATGTGCTGGCTCATGACGCCGTTCCAGAACAGCGCTTCCTGGCGCAGCACCGCGCCTTTCGGCCGGCCGGTGGTCCCTGACGTGTAGACGATGAGGAGCGGGCAGGAGAGGTCGGTGTGCGGATTTCGGCTGGTGCCATCGCTATGCGCCAGCAGGCTTTCGAAAGTCGTGCCGCGCGGCGGCGCAAAGTCGAAGCCGACAACGGATGTCCCCGGCGCTGTCCGCCCAAGCTCGGACAGAACTCCCCCAAACGCCTGCTCGAGTACCAGCACCTTGGCGCCCGCATCGGTGAGAATGAAGAGCTGTTCGGCGACGGCAAGCCGCCAGTTCAAGGGCACCAGCATCGCCCCGAGCCGCGCGCAGGCATAAAGCAGAACCAGATAGTCCGGCCGGTTCAGACTGAGGATCGCAACGCGATCGCCCCGGCCGACGCCGAGCTCCTGCTTCAAGGCCGTGGCGGTCTGCTCGATACGCGCGGCAAACGCCGCGTAGCTCAGCCGCTCCCCCTCGAAGGCAATGGCCGTCTTGTCTGGCGCGAACGCCGCATTGCGGTCGATCAGACTACAGAGGTCCACCGTCAGTCGTCCGTTTCACCGGCCTCATACAGCGCCTCGCGCCCGATACGGTCGAGGCAAAGCTCGGCGGTCCAGGGCAGCATCAGCGAGCCGCAGCGGCTGTCGCGATAGATCCGCTCCAGCGGGAGCGAGCGAAGCATCGCCTGGCCGCCGCAGGTGCGGATCGCGAGCGCGGCGAGCTCATTGGCCCCCTCCATCACCGAATATTGCGCGGCATAGGCGCGCAGCACCTGCTCCTTGCTCGGATTGGCGCGCGCCTCTGTGACGGCCTGGAACCAGATCGACTTGATCTGCTCGAGCTTGATCTGCATCTGGGCGACCGCGATCTGCTTGGTCGGGTACATCCGCCGCTTGACCGGCGGCATGCCCGGCACCTCGCCGCGCAAATAGCGCAGGGTGAAATCATAGGCCGCTTGCGCGAGGCCCATATAGGTCGGCGACAGCGTCAGGAACATGTGCGGCCAGCGCATCGCGGCCTGGAAATAGACGCCGCGCGGCATCAGCGCGGAATCCTCCGGGACGAACACGTCCTGGAACAGCAGCGTCCGCGAAACCGTTCCGCGCATGCCGAGCGGATCCCAATCGCCGACAACGGAGACGCCCTGCGACTTCGCCGGAATTGCGAGGTAAAGCGTGTTGCGGCGCGAGGCCTTCCCGCCTTCCTCGATTTCGGTGCAGAGCACGCCGTAATAGTCGGCGTGACCCGACAGCGATGCAAAGATCTTCTTGCCGTTGACGATCCAGCCGCCCTTCACGGGCTTTGCCTGCGTTCCGAAGGCGACGCCGCCCGCGGCCGCCGCACCGCCCTCGGAGAAGGGCTGCGAGTAGATCGCGCCGTCCTCGACGATGCGCTTGTAGTGGACCGCGCGCCGCCGCTCGTGCGCGGCGCGGGTCTCCGCGTCCATGTCGAGGTCGTCCGCGAGGGGGCCCGACCACAGGGTGGAGCAGACATGCATGTTCCAGGTCAGCGCGGTCGCGCCGCAATAGCGGCCGATCTCGGCTGCGGCCAACGCATAAGTCTGGTAGTTCGCACCGAGTCCGCCGTGCTTCTTGGGGACGGCGATGCCGAGCAGGCCGACGCGATGGAGGTCGCGATAATTCTCGGTCGGAAAGATCGCCTCGCGATCGTAGGTCGCAGCGCGCCCGGCGAACACGCTTTGGCCGATCTCGCGGGCGCGCGCGATGATGCCGGCCTGTTCGTCGCTCAGGCGGAACGCGACGGGATCGAAGATCGGTGCATCCAGCTCGACCTCGTCACTCGCGCCGATCGTCTTGCTGACTTGCATGGTCATTGCGCAGTCACCTGTGGTTTGCAACGACGGAGTCCACGAACTTGCCGAGCGCCTCGTCAAAGGCCTCGGGACGTTCAAGGTTCGCGAGATGGCCGACGCCGGCCAGCTCAATATATTGAGCCGAGGGAATGTAGGTCGCCGTCTTCGCCATCATCGGCGCCGGTGCGTTGTTGTCCTTGGAGCCGGACAGCAGCAGCGTCGGCACGGAAATATCCTTGAGCGTGCTGCGCTGATCGAACCCGATCAAGGCCAGCATCGTGGCGCGATAGCTCGCTTCGGGCACGCTTCCCATGCATTCACGCGCAAGTTCCATCCCCTTTGGATCAGGATCGTCGCCGACCAGCTCCTTCACCAGCGAAGGCGCCAGCGACTTCATCGTTTCACCGCGGTCGAGCGGCCCGAGCCGTGCTGCGATGAACGATTTCTGCCAGTCGCCGTCGGCCTTGCCGAATGCCGGGCTGGTCTGTGCCAGCACGACCGCGCGCGCCAGTTTCGGCGATTGCACCAGCCATTTCTGGACGATCATGCCGCCGATCGAATGTCCGACCAGAATGGGCCTTATTGCGCCGAGCTGCTCGATGAATTGCTGGAGCGCATCGGCCAGGGCAGCGATGCTGACGCTGGCAAGCGGCGCCGATCCGCCATAGCCCGGCATGTCCCATGCGATCGCGCGGAAGCGGTTGCCGAATGTGGCAAGCTGGTGCCGCCAGGCGCGCGCCGCGCCGCCAATGCCATGCAGGAAAATCAAGGGTATCGCGCCCGGATCGCCGGCGGCTTCATAGGCGAAGCGTCCGTCCTTTGTTATCATCGGCGCAGGTTGCGGCACGCGATATCCTCTTGCTGGGCCCGGCGATGCTAACAGGCCTATCGTCGATGGGAAGAGATAATTTTATACTTAAAGCAATTTTCGGGCCGGTCTGTCCCGCGTGGGCTTTCGCGACCTCGACCGGCGCTGTCGTTGCAAAAGTTTGAAGGTTAAAATATATCGGAGACACGATCAGCAGATCCCAAGGAGCCAGCGCATGTCCGGATTGCCGCACTCGCCGCACGCACTGGTAACCGGTGGCGGCCGTGGAATCGGCCGCGCGATTGCAGCGTCCCTCGTCGGCGCTGGCGCCACCGTGACGGTGCTTGGCCGGAATGCTGCAGTTCTGGACGAGGCGGTCGGTGCGGGAGCTGCGCATTTTGCAGCTATCGCCGATGTCTCTGATGAAGCTGCGCTGAAAGCAGCCATCGCGGAGGCGCATGCGCGAAAGCCAATCGACATTCTGATCGCCAACGCGGGCAGTGCGGAGTCCGCGCCGTTCTCAAAATCGGACAGCGCGCTGTTTGCGCGCATGATGGACGTCAATTTCATGGGCGTGGTCCACGCCGTCCGCGCCGTACTGCCGGGGATGAAGGATCGCCCCTATGGCCGCATCGTCGCGGTCGCGTCGACTGCCGGGCTCAAGGGCTATGCCTATGTCAGCGCATATGTCGCCGCCAAGCACGCCGTGGTTGGCCTCGTGCGTTCGCTCGCCCTCGAGATGGCCGGCAGCAACGTAACCGTGAATGCGGTGTGTCCCGGTTTCACGGACACCGATCTGGTCGCTGGCAGCATCGAAAACATCATGAAGAAAACAGGGCGAACCCGCGAGCAGGCGATCGCCGAGCTCGCCAAGCACAACCCGCAGGGGCGACTGATCTCGCCTCAGGAGGTGGCCGACGCCGTGCTTTGGTTGTGCGGCGAGGGTGCCGGCGCGATCACGGGGCAGGCGATTGCCGTGGCCGGCGGTGAGATCTAGCGTGCGCGACGCAGGCCCGGAACAAGGAAGCTAAGGAGATCGCATGAGCAGACCAGCCAATCCCGTCACCCTGCCGCTTGCGGACTATTCGCCGCAGCATTTCCTGCTGGCCGTGGTCGACGGCGTTGCCACGGTGACGCTCAATCGTCCCGAGCGGAAGAACCCGCTGACCTTCGAGAGCTACCGTGAGCTCACGGATTTCTTCCGCGCCTGCGCGTTCGACGATGCGGTCAAGACCATCGTCGTCACCGGCGCCGGCGGCAATTTTTCGTCCGGCGGCGATGTGTTCGAGATCATCGGCCCGCTGGTGAAGATGGATACCAAGGGGCTCACTGCCTTTACCCGCATGACGGGAGACCTCGTCAAGGCGATGCGGGCGTGCCCGCAGCCGATCGTGGCCGCGGTCGAGGGCATCTGCGCGGGGGCTGGTGCGATTGTCGCCATGGCGTCGGACATGCGCCTTGCCGCGAGCGGGGCCAAGGTCGCGTTCCTGTTCAACAAGGTGGGCCTTGCCGGCTGCGACATGGGCGCCTGCGCGATCCTACCGCGCATCATCGGCCAGTCCCGCGCCTCCGAACTGCTCTATACCGGCCGGTTCATGACCGCGGAGGAGGGCGAGCGCTGGGGCTTCTTCAGCCGTCTCGTCACGCCGGAGCAGGTGCTGCCCCAGGCGCAATTGCTGGCAAAGCAGATCGCCGAAGGGCCGACCTTCGCCAACACCATGACCAAGCGGATGCTGGCGATGGAATGGGCGATGTCGGTGGAGGAGGCGATTGAGGCGGAGGCCGTTGCTCAGGCCCTGTGCATGACCACGGCGGATTTCGAGCGTGCCTTCCAGGCCTTCGCCAACAAGGTCAAGCCGGTCTTCAGGGGTGACTAAGGCAGTTGCTTTTGCCCGTGGCGAGGCCGGCAATGAGGACTTGCGCGAAATTGCGAGCTGAGAATTAAGGCTAAGCCCAAGACCCCGGCCGAGCTCAAGGCGAAGGCGACAAAGCCGCTTGCGGCGGAGTGACCGCCCATGCGACGTTAACCGCATTGCCTGGCGTATTTCGAGTGGAGTAAGGGCGATGAAGGCGATTATCGTTGGTGGCGGTATCGGAGGTCTCACCACGGCATTGATGCTGCGCTCGCGCGGCATCGCTTGCGAGGTCTTCGAGCAGGCCGACACCATTCGCGAGCTTGGTGTCGGCATCAACACGTTGCCGCACGCGATGCGTGAGCTGGCCGGCCTTGGTCTGTTGCAAAAGCTTGACGACGTCGCGATCCGCACCGATCAGCTCTACTACCTCAACCGCCATGGTCAGGAGGTCTGGCGCGAAGCCCGCGGCATCGACGCGGGTCACGACGTGCCGCAATTCTCGATCCACCGTGGCCGCCTTCAGGGCGTCATCCATCGCGCCGTCGAGGAGCGGCTCGGGGCGGAGGCAATCCACACCGGCTGCCGTCTCGGTGCGTTCACGCAGGACGAAGGCGGCGTTACGGCTTACTTCTTCGATCGCTCAGGCGCACACATCCACACAGCGCGCGGCGATATCCTGATCGGTGCCGATGGTATCCATTCGCGGGTGCGCGACACGCTGTTCCCGAACGAAGGACCGCCGTGCTGGAACGGCCTGATGCTGTGGCGCGGCGCGCGCGACTGGCCGCTGTTCCTCACCGGCAAATCCATGATCGTGGCCGGTGGGCTCAACGCCAAGGTCGTGATCTACCCCATCGCGGAGGGCTCGAGCCCCGCGAGCCGTCTCACAAACTGGGCGGTGCTGGTGAAGGTCGGCGAGGGCAACGCACCGCCGCCGCGGAAAGAAGACTGGTCGCGTCCGGGCCGGCGCGAGGAGCTGATGCCGCATGTGGCGCGCTTCTCGGTGCCCTATATCGATGTGAAAAGCCTGATCTCGGCAACGCCCGAGTTCTACGAATATCCGACCTGCGACCGCGATCCCTTGCCCTATTGGTCGTCGGGACGCGTCACACTGCTCGGCGATGCCGCGCATCCCATGTATCCGGTCGGCTCGAACGGCGCCTCGCAGGCGATCCTCGATGCGCGCTGCCTTGCCGACGCGCTGCTGCGCGCCGAGCATCCGCGTCAGGCGCTGGTCGAATATGAGAAGAAGCGCCTGCCGATGACCGCCGATATCGTCCGCTCCAACCGGCGCGGCGGCCCCGAAGGGGTCATCGACGCCGTCGAGCAGCTTGCCCCCGACGGCTTCGACAATGTCGACAATGTCCTCAGCTATTCCCAGCGCGAGGCGATCGTGCGCGGCTATGCCACCAAGGCCGGCTTCGCCGCGGTGCCCGGGCTCGCAGCGGTGCGCGCCTGACGCGCAAAAGGGCGATGAACCATCATCGCCCTTTGGTTTCTTGATTGGGCACGACCCTTCCGGAAGAACGCCTCAGCTTTTCCGGGGGCATGTAGCTAGCCGCCGGGAGGCGGCGGCAGGAAGTGGATGTTGAACTCGGCGGCCATCGCCACCACGTCCTCCGGCTTCTGTTCCTTCATGTTGTGAAGGCCCCAGAACAGGTCGAACAGCTTGCGGCTCGGTGAGACCCAGAACAGCACTTTTGCGGTCTGCTCCGACTTGTTGAAGATGCCGTGCGGCACGCCCATGCCGAGGCGGATCAGGTCGCCCGCGGTCGCCTGTGCCTCCGAATTGCCGAGCATGAAATCGAGCTTGCCCTCCAGCATGTAGAGATACTCATCCTGGTCGGGATGAATGTGCGGCGGCACGAACGTGCCCGGCGGCAGCGTTGCGTGCCAGGAGAAGCTGTTCTCGGTGTAGCTCTTCGGCACATAGGTCTGGCCGAGGATGTTCCAGGAAATGCCCTGGATGCCCTCGTTGGCCCGCGTGATGCCGGTTATTTCGCTCTTCATTGCAGTCCTCCCGTAACGCGATGCGGCTTAGTTTGCCGCCTTGCAGTCCTTGGCATAGCGGTCGCCGTAATTCTCAAAGACCTTCTGGACGATCTCGGTCTGGAACTTGCCGTCCGGACGCTTGGCGACCTTGGTGAGATAGAAATCCTGGATCGGATAGCCGTTGGTGTTGAATTTGAAGGCGCCGCGCAACGACGTGAAGTCGGCCTTCTTCAGTGCGGCCGCGACGGCATCCTTGTTCGAGAGGTCGCCCTTCACCGCCTTGATGGCGCTGTCGATCAGCATCGCGGCGTCATAGGCCTGGAAGGCGTAGGTGCCGGGCACGCCGCTGTAGGCGGCCTCATACGAAGCGACGAACTTCTTGTTCTGGGGGTTGTCGAGATTGGGCGCCCAGTTCGCACCGCCGAACATGCCGACGGCCGCGTCCTGCTGCGCCGGCAAGGTCGATTCATCCACCGTGAAAGCCGAGAGCACCGGAATGCTGTCGGCAAGGCCGGCCTGCCTGTACTGCTTCACGAGATTGACCCCGAGACCGCCCGGCATGAACGTGAACAGCGCATCGGGCTTCTGCGAGGAAATCTTGGAAAGCTCCGGCTGGAAGTCCAGCGTGTTCAGCGGCATGTAGGATTCCTCGACGATCTCGCCCTTGTAGTCGAGCTTGAAGCCGGCGACCGAATCCTTGCCGGCCTGATAGTTCGGCACCATCAGGTACATGCGCTTGTAGCCGCGATCCTGCGCGACCTTGCCGAGGATCTCGTGAACCTGATCGTTCTGATACGAGGTCACATAGAAGAACGGGTTGCAGTCCTTGCCGGCAAAAGTCGACGGGCCGGCATTGGGGCTGATCAGGAACACCTTCGATTCCGTCACGGGCCGGTGGATCGCCTGGAGAATGTTGGAGAAGATCGGCCCGACCACGAAGTCGACCTTGTCGCGTTCCAGAAGGCCCTTGACCTTGGTCACCGCTGCGTCCGGCTTGAGCTCGTCGTCGACCACCACGACCTCGACATCGCGGCCGCCCATCTTGCTGCCGAGATCCTTCACCGCGAGCGCAAAGCCGTCGCGAACCTGCTGGCCGAGCGCGGCGGCGGGTCCCGACAGGGTCACGATCACACCGAGCTTGATCTTCTCCTGGGCGAGGGCGGAGCTCATTGCGGTGCCGAGCAGCAAGGCGGCTGCGGCCAAGGTTGTTTGCGTCTTCATGATCTGTCCCCCGTGACATCAGGGCCTGCGCTGCAAGCCGCGTACTCCAATACAAGCTTAAGCCGATGATGGCTGCCGCGGCAAGCAAAGCTCAAGACGCCGCCATCTCGCGAGGCAGCGAGCATGCAAGCGGCGCGCCAATTATTTGAAGCCTAAAGAAATCGACGTGAGGTCGATTGCTGCAGCTTTGGACTTGCGGCCGGCTTCAATTTATTTGAAGCTCAAAACGTTGGGGAATCCGTGCCGGCGCCAATGCCTGCCGTCAATGACTGCATCAGATGCTTGATTCCGAGACCAAGGCCGTCGAGACGCCGGAGGACCACGCCGAAGAGCTTCGGCTGTGGTTGCGTATGCTTACCTGCACGACCCTGATCGAGGGCGAGGTCCGCGGCCGGCTGCGGCAGCGATTCGACGTCACGCTGCCCCGTTTCGATCTGATGGCACAGCTCGACAAGGCGCCTGACGGCATGACGCTGTCCGATGTCTCCAAACGCATGATGGTCTCCAACGGCAACGTCACCGGCCTCGTCGAGCGTCTGGTGGAATCCGGCCATCTCGACCGGCGCACGTCGGAGACCGACCGCCGCGTCCAGGTGATCCGCCTGACAAAGCTCGGGCGCGCCGAGTTTCGCCGGATGGCGGCGGAACACGAGACCTGGATCGCCGATCTCTTCGCCGACCTGACGCCGAAGGATGTGCGCGAGCTGATGCGGCTCCTCGCCAAGACCAAGGCGTCGGCGCAGAGGTCGGCCGGTCGACGCCGGGCGTAGGTCCCGCGGGCCGATCCGCCCGCCAATCCCACTTTGCCGCAGGAAAATGCATGGGATGCCCAAAATCCGCTATTGCGCCAAATTGTTTTAAGCCTAAAATGTTTCTCAGTTAGTGCTGCCGGGTGCTTCCATGCGCAAAGGAGCGTGCGATGGCCAACGCCGCCAAGGTTCAAATGTCGGGCTCGTCTGACGGCAATGCTGCGACGGCCCATGTCGATACGTTCGCACGGCAACATCTGCCGCCGCGCGAGCTCTGGCCTGACTTCGTCTTCACACGGCCCGAGCTGCAATATCCGCCACGATTGAACTGCGTCAGCTATTTCCTCGATCGCTGGGTCGAAGAGGGCTATGGCGACGCGCCTTGCGTCATCAGCCCCGCTGTCAGCTATACCTATCGCGAGCTGCAAGCGCTGGTGAATCGTATCGCCAATGTGCTGGTCGGCAAGCTTGGCCTCGTGACCGGCGGGCGCGTGCTGCTGCGCTCCGCCAACAATCCGATGATGGTCGCGACCTATCTTGCGGTAATCAAGGCTGGCGGCATCTGCGTCGCGACAATGCCGCTGCTGCGCGCCAAGGAGCTGTCCTATCCGATCCAGAAGGCGGAGATCACGCTGGCGCTCTGCGATGGAAAGCTCGCCGACGAGATGGACAAGGCGAAAGCCGCAGCGCCCGGTCTCAAGCAGGCCGTCTATTGGGGCAACGGCGCGGCCGATTCACTCGAGGCGCTGATCGCCGACGCAAGCCCGGAGTTCAAGGCTGTCGATACCGCCTCCGACGACATCTGCCTGATCGCCTTCACGTCGGGCACGACCGGCGATCCCAAGGGCACCATGCATTTCCACCGCGACATGCTGGCCGTCTGCGACGGCTACGCGCGCAACATCCTGCGTGCCGAGCAGAAGGATCGTTTCGTCGGCTCCGCACCGCTCGCCTTCACGTTCGGCTTCGGCGGCGTGCTATTCCCGATGCATATCGGCGCCTCCTTCGTCGTGCTGGAGAAGACGACGCCGGACGACATCCTGACGGCGATCGAGCAGTACAAGACCACGGTCTGTTTCACCGCGCCGACCGCGTATCGCGCGATGATCGGCAAGCTTCCGGGCCGGGACATTTCCTCGCTTCGCAAGTGCGTCTCCGCCGGCGAGACACTGCCCAAGCCGACATTCGATGCCTGGCTGAAGGCCACGGGCATCAAGCTGATGGACGGCATCGGTTCGACCGAGATGCTGCACATCTTCATCAGCGCGACCGAGGACGAGATCCGCCCGGGCGCGACCGGCAAGCCGGTGCCGGGCTATGAGGCGAAGATCGTCGACGACGCAGGCAATGACGTGCCGCCTGGGACGATGGGCCGCCTCGTGGTTCGCGGTCCGACCGGGTGCCGCTATCTCGCGGACGAGCGGCAGCGCAAATATGTCCAGAATGGCTGGAACATCACCGGCGACACCTACCTGATGGATGACGACGGCTATTTCTGGTACCAGTCGCGCTCCGACGACATGATCGTGTCGGCCGGCTACAACATCGCAGGCACCGATGTCGAGGCGGTGCTGCTGACGCATCCCTCCGTCGCCGAGTGCGGTGTGGTTGGCGCACCGGACGAGGCGCGCGGAATGATCGTGAAGGCTTATATCATCGCCGCGCCCGGCGTAACGCCGGATGCTCAACTTGCGGCCGAGTTGCAGGAATATGTCAAACGCGAGATCGCGCCCTACAAGTACCCGCGCGCGATCGAGTTTGTGACGCAGTTGCCGAAGACCGAGACCGGCAAGTTGAAGCGTTTTGCCCTGCGGCAACTGGCTCAGGCTGCGGCGACGTCGTCGGGCGTTGCGGCAGAATGAGGGAAGGACGGAGCATTTGTCCGTGACAACGCCGAAAGGCCCGCAGCTCGCGGTGCTGTCGACCGCCGATGAGAATGACCCGCGCTCGGTGGCGCAGATCCTCCAGCCGTCCGGCTGGCCGGTGCCGAAAGGCTACGCCAACGGCATGGCCGCTGAGGGGCGGATCGTCGTCACCGGCGGCGTGATCGGCTGGGATGCCGAGGAGCGTCTCGCGGACGGCTTTGTCGCGCAGGTCCGCCAGGCCCTGAGCAACATTGCCGCGATTCTGACTGAGGCCGGTGCACGCCCTGAGCACCTCGTGCGCCTGACCTGGTACGTCGTCGACATGGACGAATACCTCGCCAACCTGAAGGAACTCGGCAAGGCCTACCGTGCCATCTTCGGTGCGCACTATCCGGCGATGGCGCTGCTTCAGGTGGTGCGGCTGGTCGAGAAGGCGGCGCGCGTCGAGATCGAGGCCACCGCCGTCATTCCCCGCTGAGTCGCGTTTGCTCCTTCAGCTTGCCTTGTTAGCTCGCTTTGGCGAGATCGTCGTCCTCGGGTGAGTTCAGATAGACGCCGGACATGGTGTCGACCCAGCACAAATGGTCGTGCACCTTCTTCACGCCCTCGACGTTCTGCGCCGCGACGACCGCGGCCTGCCGCGCGCGTTCTTCGGTGATGACGCCACTGAGGTGAACGATGCCGTCGCGAACGATGACGTTGAGTCCGAACGGGCACCAATCGTTCTTCTCCATGGTATCGATGATGCGGGTGCGAATGTGATCGTCATCGGCCGTCGGATCCGGCACCTCGCGGGCGAGCCCCGCGACAGCCTGCAACAGATTGGCGCGGGACACGATCCCGACCACCATATCGCCGCGCACCACCGGCAGACGCTTCACGTTGTTTCGTTCCATGAGGTCGACGATCTCCGCGAGCGCCGTGTCCTCGGTGATGGTCACGGGCGAGGCGGTCATCACCTCAGAGACCTTGCGGCCATGCTCATGGACGAAGTCGCTGGCCGATTTGCCCGGACCGAGGATGAACCGTAACCAGCGCCCCCGCTTGCGCCCGGTGCCGATTTCGCTGCGACGGATGAAATCTCCTTCCGAGACGACGCCGACCAGCTTGCCGGTCTCATCGACCACGGTAAGGCCGCTGACGTGCCGCTTCAGCATGATGTTTGCGGCCTCGACGATGCTGGTGTCGGGGGTGACCGAGATGACCGACCGGGTCATGATCTGATGGGCGCGCATGGAGGACTCCGCTGGCTTGTCGAATTTCGATGCGCAAAACCTAATTCGGCCGTCGGCGCGTGGTTTGACCCAGGTCAAGCGATCCGGGCCATTTCTCCCCTGAGTGAGCAATTGTGATCCGTACCGGAATTTGATGCAGCTCAACGCGCATCGGAAGCGTCGCCATATCCTGCCGCCGACCTAGAACAAAGGCCCGCAGGACCACTCAGCCATGAGCGTCGTCAAGATATTTCCACGGGCCGAAGAGCCGCCGGCGCAGGCTCTCTCCGCCAATCCGGCTGCCGAAGCCTCTACGACGATCCTCGAAACGACCCCTGAGAAGCCGGTCGTCGCCAATTCCCTGCCTGCATCGGAGCCATACCCCTTCGACCGCGCGTTTCATGCGATGCTGGCGCGGTTCACGGGCGGGATTTCGCCGGTGGCCTTGTCGCTCGCCTGGCTCGATTGGAGTGCGCATCTTGCCGCGGCGCCGGAGCGCCAGATGCAGATGTTCCGCAGCGGTCTTCGCGATACCGGCCGGTTCCTGCAAGCCGTCGCGCACGCGACGTCGCAAAAGCCGTGGTCCGTGATTGAGCCGCAGGGACGCGATCGTCGCTTCAAGGACCCGCAATGGGAAGTCGCGCCGTTCAATCTGTTTGCGCAGGCGTTCCTGCTCACGGAGCGATGGTGGCACGATGCCACGACCGGCGTGCGTGGCGTGTCGCATGCAAATGAAGCCGTCGTCGAGTTCTCGGTGCGCCAGATGCTCGACATGCTGGCGCCGTCGAATTTCGCGGCCACCAATCCGCAGGTTCTGGAGAAAGCGTTCCGGAGCGGCGGCGAGAATTTTGTGTTCGGCTGGCAGAACTGGTGCAGCGATCTGATGCGCCTGCTCTCCATCTCGAAGCCGGCGGGTGACGAGCAGTTCGTCGTCGGCAGGACGGTGGCGGCTTCGCCCGGGAAGGTCGTCTACCGCAACGATCTGATCGAGCTGATCCAGTACCATCCGACGACCGCGCAGGTGCGACCCGAGCCGATCCTGATCGTGCCGGCCTGGATCATGAAGTACTACATCCTCGACCTGTCGCCGCAGAATTCCCTGGTCACGTATCTGACCGGTCAGGGCTTCACCGTGTTCGCGATCTCCTGGCGCAATCCGGATGCGAAGGACAGGGATGTTGCCTTCGACGACTATCGCAAGCTGGGAGTGATGGCCGCGCTGGACACGATCGGCCGGATCATACCCGATCGGAAGACTCATGCGCTCGGCTACTGTCTGGGCGGCACGTTGCTGTCGATCGCCGCCGCCGCCATGGCGCGGGACGGCGATCGCCGTCTCGGCACCATCACGCTCCTTGCCGCCCAGACCGACTTCACCGAGGCCGGCGAATTGACGCTCTTCATCAACGAGAGCCAGGTCGCCTTCCTCGAAGACATGATGTGGCAGCGCGGCTATCTCGACACGACACAGATGGCGGGTGCGTTCCAGCTGCTGCGCTCCAACGAGCTGATCTGGTCGCGGCTGTCGCGCGACTACCTGATGGGCGAGAGCTCGCAGCCGAGCGATCTGATGGCCTGGAACGCCGATGCCACGCGGCTGCCGTATCGCATGCACTCGGAGTATTTGCGCAAGCTGTTCCTCGACAACGATCTGGCCGAAGGCCGTTATCGCGTCGAAGGCAGGAGCGTCTCGCTCTCCGACATTCACGCGCCGATGTTCGTGGTGGGCACGCTCGCAGACCACGTGGCGCCGTGGCGATCCGTCTACAAGATCCACTATCAGGCTGATGCGGACGTGACGTTCCTGTTGACCAGCGGCGGTCATAATGCCGGCGTCGTCGCGCCTCCCGACGAGCCCTGGCACAACTATCAGGTCATGACCAAGGCTGCGGATGCGCCTTACGTCGGTCCGGACGAGTGGCTGAAGCTGGCGCCGCATGTTGAGGGATCGTGGTGGCCGGAATGGGCAAAATGGCTGGCGGCGCGCTCAGGCGCGCCTTGCGATCCACCGTCGATCGGTGTCGGGGGCGTTGACGGCCTGCCCGACGCGCCGGGAGACTACGTCCACACCTAATCCTTAGGCTCTGCGTTCGGCGCAAGGTCTGACGAGCGGAAGGGCTTGGCCTTGTCCAGTTTCCGGTAGGCCGTAGAGGCGGTCCGCAGCAGCCTCTTTTCCCGCTTGCGGTCGAGGAATCGAATGCCGGCCTCGGGGCCGGCGCCGTTCAGCGACGCTGCCAGCGCTTGCCCGCGGGCATCGTCGTTCAATTGTCCGAGGGACCTTTGCGCCTTTCGCAATTGCTTGAGGATGGACTTCTGCTTCGTCAGGGTGTCGTCACCGAACAGGTCCGTGAGCGACTCGATCGAATAGGTCAGCCGCTTGTTGAGAAGCCGCAGCCTGTGTCGTTTCTCGACATCGAGCTTGCGCAGCTTGCGGGCCTTCCTGAGCAGCGTCTCTTCCCACTCGGTCAGCCGCGCCGTCGCGTGGTCGGCGAGCGAGCAGCGGCGCAACCTGAAGGCTTCCTTGCTGCGCCGGGTCGACCAGGGCCCGCTCTCGATCCAGGCCGAGGTCTCCTCGACCAGGCGCCTGTAGCGGGCGGATTGCAGTGCCCGTGCGAGCAGGCGGTGGCTCTCGGCGCGTTTCTCGTCCCAGTGCTGGAGCTCGGCAATCACGGCGAGCTCGTCGCCACTCTCGGCGACGACCCGCTCGATCGCCACATCGAGGTCCCGCACCAGGCCGAGCTGGCCGTTCAGCCATTTCAGCTCGGCCCAGACGTGCGGCCGATGCGTGTCGTCCACCATCGGCGAGAAGAAGCGGACGGCGGTGCGCAGATGCGTCAGCGCGATACGGATCTGGTGCAGCGCGTCGGGATCGCCGCGGCAAGTGCCTTCGTGCTGGGCGAGGACGGCATCGAGGTGGCGGCGGGCGATGATGCGGAACGCCGTATCGCAGGCCATGCCGGGGCTGAGGCGGCCGGGCAGGGCATTGCGCCGCGTCGCCGGCTTGGCGCGCGCGGCCGCGGTCGAACTCGTGGTGGGTCGCGACATCCTTGCCCGCGTCAATCAGATTGCCTTATTTGCGTTGCGATCGCGTCCCGGCAACGCTGGAGCGTCTGCTCTTGTGTCCCGGAGGCATCGATGGTCGCCCAACCGACATGGCCGATATTATAGCGCTCTTGCTGCGCAGCAACCTCTTGCGTGGCATCGGAGGCATCGCCATGGCGGTCGCCGATGCGCGCCTGACGGGTCGCGAGGTCGGCGGCGAGGAATAGTCCACGCAGCGGCACGTTGCATTGGCTGGCCATGGCGGCCAATTGGTCCCGTTCGGACTCGCTTGCAAAGACCGCGTCGACGATTGCGGAATGGCCTTGCGCCAGCACCTGTCGGGCGCGCTGCACCAGCACCTCATAGACGCGTGCGGTGACCTCGGGCCGGTACGTGGACGGCGGCAGCCGGTGGGTGTATTCCACCCGAAACAGCTGCTTGCGAATGACGTCGCTGCGCAGCACGACGGCGCCCGGTTGCGGCGCGACGTGGGGCGCCAGCGCGCGGGCGAGGGCGGACTTGCCGGTGCCCGATAGTCCCCCAACCGCAATCAGGCGCGGGGCGGGCGGGTGGATCAGAGCCCGGGCGAGATCGAAGTAACGGCGTGCTTCGTGAAGAATTCCTGTCCGGTCGGCATCGGGCCGCGTCAACCGTGCCAGCGCCACCTGGGCACGGATTGCCGCGCGAATGGACATGAACAGCGGCAGGGCTGAGAGCGCATCGAGATTTTCGGGTGGCGTCGCGTCGAGATATCGGTTCAGGACGATATTGGCAGCAAATTGTTGATCGTGGTGCAGCAGGTCCATCAGCGTGAAAGCGAGGTCGTAAAGCACGTCGACAGTTGCGATTTGCGCATCGAACTCGATGGCGTCGAACAGCACTGGCCGGTCGTCGATCGACACGATATTCGCAAGATGCAGGTCGCCGTGGCAGCGGCGCACGAATCCCTGACGGCCGCGTTCTTCGAGCAGCGGCCGCAGGCGCAACAACATTGCGTGCGAGGCCTGGTCGAGCTGCTCGATCTCGTCAGCTTCGAGATGGTTGTCCTTCCGCAGGCCGTTGCTGTTTCCATCGACGAGGCCGGGGATGGAGGCAACCCATGCCTTGCCGTCGGCGCGAGGTGCTATCGCGTGCGACGCCACGACGGCATCGGCGGCAGCCGAGGCCAGGTTTGCATCCAGCGGGCCAGCCTTCGCCAGATGATCCAGCGTCCGGCTTTCGTCGAAGCGGGACATGTCGACCGCATACTCGACCGGCCGGCCGCTGCCGTCGACCTTCAGCGATCCGTCCGGCTCTTCGGTGATCGCCACGACGCGGTGATAGATCTGTGGCGCCAGCGGCCGGTTGATCCTGATCTCCTCCTCGCAGGCCATCTTGCGCTTCTCGAGCGTCGAATAGTCGAGGAAAGGAAAACGGACGGCTCGCTTGATCTTCAGCGCGCGGCTGCCGTCGAGAAAGACCGACGCGGCGTGCGTATCGATCCGTGTCACGCCGGGATGCGCGCAAAGCGCTGTGAATATTCGTTCCTGGGCAGCCGTTTCGTCTGTCATCGAAGCTGGTATTTCCGGGATGCGGTCAGGGCCTGAGCACGGCGGCGCCGAGAATTTGTCCATTCCGCAGCATGTCCAGGACTTCGTTGGCCTGATCGAGCGGGAATGCGGTCGTCTCGGTGCGCACGCCCGCCTGCGGAGCGATCCTGAGAAAATCGAGACCGTCCTGTCGGGTGAGATTGGCAACGGAGATCAGCTGTCGTTCCTGCCAGAGCAGGTCGTACGGAAAGCTCGGAATGTCGCTCATATGGATGCCGGCGCAGACCACGCGGCCACCCTTGCGAACGGCGCGCAACGCGGCCGGCACGAGCTCGCCGGCGGGAGCGTAGATGATGGCGGCGTCGAGCGGTGTGTCGGGCATTTCGTCCGAGGCGCCGGCCCAGACGGCGCCGAGCCGGCGGGCGAGATCCTGTGCGGCCACGTCGCCGCGCCGGGTAAACGCGTGGACCGATCGCCCCTGCCAGACCGCGACCTGCGCGATGATATGGCCGGCGGCGCCGAAGCCGTAGATGCCGAGCCTCTCTGCCTGGCCGGCAAGGACCAGCGAACGCCAGCCGATCAGGCCCGCGCACAGCAGGGGGGCGATGGCCCCATCGTCGCCGGCTTCGCCGAGCGGAAAGGCGTAGCGCGCGTCGGCGACGGCGTGCGTTGCATAGCCGCCGTCGCGCGTATAGCCGGTGAAAAGCGGGCGGTCGCAGAGGTTCTCCATACCCTCCCGGCAAAACCGGCAGCTTCCGCAGGTGAACCCGAGCCAGGGAATGCCGACCCGGTCACCCCGCGCATGCGTTGCGACATTGGAGCCGATGAGATCGATGCGGCCGACGATTTCATGGCCGGGTACGATGGGATAGCGGATGTCGGGCAGTTCGGCGTCGACGACGTGAAGATCCGTCCGGCAGACACCGCAGGCGCCGACTCGCACGCGGATCTGACCTTCGCCGGGGATTGGATCGGGGCGCTCCTCCATCCGCAGCCGTGCTCGCGGGGCAGCCAACACCATCGCACGCATCAGTCTCTCCGGGGGAACCGCTCCGGTCGAACTATCCATAGAATGGCGCCGCGGGGCCAGTCCTTGACTTCCGTCAATGCCCGCCCTTGCCCGTCTGGACGGTTCCCCCTGGCTTGACGAGGATCAATGGTCTTGACGGAAGCCGGCCTATGCTGGCGGCCAAGGAGAATCCCGATGCCCCTGAAAGACGTTTTTCTGCCGCTTGTCGGCCAGCCGCGCGGACCGGCTCTCGCTGCGATCGAGAAATGCGTGGCCGTCGCCGCCGACCTCGGCGCCAGGATCACCGCGCTTGCGCTCGAGGAAGATGCTTTCGTGCGACCGAAAGTGCTGCTTCCCGATGCTCCCGATGCTGCCGAGGCAAAGGGGGCCTCTGGAGCCGGCGATATGCAGCATCTTCTGAATGCCTTTACCGATGCGGCGTCTCGCGCCAACGTTCGGGCCCAAGGCCGGTCGGACAAGGTGCCGGCGGACCAGATTGCGTCGATCCTGGCTGAACATGCGCGTTTCAGCGATCTCACCCTGATCCCCGTGAAGCCGCATGACAGCCGAACGGAGCACATTATCGAGACGCTCCTGTTCGAATCCGGGCGACCGCTGTTGCTGTGTCCGGAACAGCACGTGGACACGCTGCGACCGAAATTCGAGAACGTCATGATCGCCTGGGATCACTCCGCGCGCGCGGCGCGGGCGGTCGGCGACGCGCTGCCGATCCTTCAGGCTGCGGCCTCGGTCCGCGTCGTGACCGTAGCCGACGACAAGACCGACGCGATCGTGCAATCCGGAACCGCCCTCGTCGATCATTTGGGGGAACACGGTGTCCGTGCCTCGTTCGAGACGACGACGGGCGGCGGCAGCTCGATCGGAAAGGTGCTCGGAAGTTGGGCAAATTCCAACGCCATCAATGCGATCGTGATGGGCGCCTATCATCATTCGCGCCTGAACGAGATCGTCTGGGGTGGTGTGACAAAGACCGTCATTGGCCAGCCACCGTGCTGGGTTATGATCTCGCACTAGGCTCGCCGCCAGCTTTCCGGCCCGATCTTTCAACCATCGGAACCGCCACCGACGGGGCGCATTTGCTTTCATGTCAACCTATCGCCTGAAGAATCTGCTGTCGCCGCGTTCGGTTGCGCTTGTCGGAGCGAGCGCCCGTCCGGTTTCCGTGGGGCGCGCCGTTCTGGAGAACATTCGCAAGGCTGAATTCAAGGGACAGTTTGGCCTCGTCAATCCGCGCCATGCCGAGATCGGCGGCGTTGCCTCAGTGGCGAGCCTCGACAGGCTGGAATTCGTGCCCGAGCTCGTGGTCATCACCGCGCCGGCCCGGGAGGTTCCCGGCATCATCGACCAGGCCGGGCGGCGCGGTTCGGCGGGCGCGCTGATCGTCTCGGCCGGACTAGGTCATGGACCGGGATCGCTGCACGAGGCCGCGGTCGCCGCAGCCCGCAAATACGGCATGCGGCTGATCGGACCGAACTGCCTCGGCATCATGATGCCCGGCGTGAGCCTCAACGCCAGTTTTGCCGCGCACATGCCGGGAGCAGGAAGTCTCGCGCTGATTTCGCAATCCGGCGCGATCGCTGCCGGCATGGTGGACTGGGCCGCGCAGCGCGGCGTCGGGTTCTCCGGCATCGTCTCGATCGGCGACCAGATCGACGTCGATATTGCCGACCTGCTCGATTACTTCGCGATGGATCACAAGACCCGTGCGATCCTGCTCTATATCGAGGCCATCAAGGACGCGCGTAAATTCATGTCGGCGGCACGCGCTGCGGCGCGCGTCAAGCCGGTTGTCGTGGTGAAGTCCGGCCGCATGGCGCAGGGTGCGAAAGCGGCCGCTACGCATACGGGCGCGCTCGCGGGCGCCGACGCCGTCTATGACGCGGCGTTCCGCCGCGCGGGCGTCCTGCGGGTCTCCGATCTGCGCGAGCTGTTCGACTGCGCCGAGACGCTCGGCCGCGTCGAATCGCCGACCGGAAAGCGCCTCGCCATTTTGACCAATGGCGGCGGCATCGGTGTCCTCGCCGTCGATCGACTGGTCGAGCTTGGCGGAATTCCCGCGTCCATCTCGGCGGATGCCCGCAAGAAACTCGATGACGTGCTGCCGCCGACCTGGTCCGGCGCAAATCCCGTCGATATCATCGGCGATGCCGATGCATCGCGCTATGCGGCGGCGCTCGAGGTGCTGCTCGCCGACCCTGACAATGACGCCGTTCTCGTCCTCAATGTGCAGACAGCGATCGCCTCGGCTTCCGACATCGCGACGACCGTGACGGAGCTCGTCGGCAAATATCGCGAGCAGCACCGCAGTTGGGCAAAGCCGGTGCTTGCCGCCTGGGTCGGGGCCGATCAGCCGATCATTCAGACGCTCTCCGGCGGGCGCATTCCGAACTATCCGACCGAGGACGATGCGGTGCGCGGTTTCATGCATCTGGTCCGGCATCGCGAAGTGGTCGAGGAATTGAGCCAGGTTCCCCCTGCGATGCCCGACACGTTCGTGCCTGACGCCCGGGCCGCCAGGCAGATCGTGGCTGCAGCCATCGCCGATGACCGCAAATGGCTCGAGCCTGTCGAGATCAAGCGCTTGCTCGAAGCCTACGACATCGCGATGGTGCCGACCTATGCCGCGGCCGATGTCGAAGAGGCCGTGGCGTACGCGAACGAGATGTTCGCGCAAGGTGCCACCGTCGTGCTGAAGATCTTGTCGCGCGACATCGTGCACAAATCAGATGTCGGCGGCGTCGTGCTCAACCTGACGACGCCGGAGGCGGTGCGTGCGGCTGCCTCCGACATTCTCGCCCGGGCAAGGAAGCTGCGGCCCGAGGCCCGCATCGGCGGCGTCATCGTCCAGGCGATGGTCGTCAAGGCGAAGGCGCGCGAGCTGATCCTCGGTCTTGCCGACGATCCCACCTTCGGCACCGTCGTCGTCTTCGGCCGGGGCGGAACGGCGGTGGAGATCATCAATGACAGGGCGCTGGCGCTGCCGCCGCTCGATCTGCAACTCGCCCGCGACTTGATCGACCGTACGCGGGTCTCGCGGCTGCTGCGCGCCTACCGGGACGTGCCGGCCGTCAAGCAGGACGCCGTCGCGATGGTGCTGGTCAAGCTCGCCCAGATGGCGGCCGATATCCCTGAGATTCGCGAGTTCGACATCAATCCGCTGCTCGCGGACGAAACCGGCGTGACGGCAGTCGACGCCCGTGTCGCGGTGGGGCCGTCGCAGCGGAAATTCGCCGGCTCAGGCCCCGCCAATTTCGCCGTTCGCGCCTATCCGTCACAGTGGGAGCGCCACCTCAAGCTCAAGGACGATTGGCGCATCTTCGTGCGGCCGTTGCGCCCCGAGGACGAGCCGACCATCCACGGGTTCCTGCGCCATGTGACGCCTCATGACCTTCGCCTGCGCTTCTTCGCGCCGATGAAGGAGTTCACCCATGAATTCATCGCACGCCTGACCCAGCTCGACTACGCGCGCGCGATGGCCTTCATCGCATTCGACGAGGCCACCGGCGAGATGGTCGGCGTGGTCCGGCTCCATTCGGACTCGATCTACGAGAGTGGCGAATACGCGATCCTGCTGCGGTCCGATCTCAAGGGCAGGGGGCTTGGATGGGCGCTGATGCAACTGATCATCGACTACGCGAGATCCGAAGGGCTGAAGGCCATATCGGGCGACGTGCTTCAGGAAAACACCGTGATGCTCGAAATGTGCCGGCAGCTCGGTTTCGAGGTCAAGCCTGATCCGACCGAGCCCGATATCTGCGACGTCCGGCTGAAGCTCTGAGCGTGCTGGTCAGGAGCGCGCCTCGGCCGACGTTGCAGCGGCCGGCTCCTTGGCCGTTTTCCGCAGGCTCTTGACGATGATCGCGATCAGCGGCACCAGCACCGGCACGATCGTGCTCAGCGGATGATGCACCGCGCCCGACACCTGGGCCTGGAGCGCGCGCGCCTCGAGCTGAAGGGCCTCGATGGATGCGCCGTGAATCTCATTGGCGAGATCGATGTCGCGGCCGGACGGCGCACGGCCGGCGATGACGAAGAGAACCGCCGCGATGGCAAAATTGACGGCGCCGAGGATGGCCGCCGCCGCAATGGCGCTCCAGATCTGGACCAGCGCGAAATAGGCCGACAGCTCCAGCATGAGGAGCCCGAACGCCGCGATCAATGCCGCAAAGGCGCGCAGGCCGAGGCCCACCAGCAGATGCCGCAGCCGGATGTCCGCAATGATCCTGTCAGTCCGCCACAGGACGCGCAGATGTTTGACGACGTTCTCGGTATTCACCTAGTGTCTCCTCAGCATGAAGCCGACGACCACGCCGAGCGCGAAGGCGGAGGCGAGCGATGTCATCGGGCGCTCCGCAATGAGGCCCTGAAGCTGCTCCTGCTCGTCGCTGACGGTTTCGCCGAGCTCGGCCAGCGCGGCCTTGATCTGATCGGCCAGAGCCTCGGCACGATCCTTCGAACTCTCGAACATCTCCTCGCCGGCCGTGCTGAGCAGGCGGGTGACGTCCACCTTCAACGTCCGCAGTTCCTCGCTGATCCTGTCGCTGTCGAACATGGATTTGATGTCTCCATTGAATGGAGCGAACCTAAGACCCGCCGGCGTGACCGCGCTTGATTTGCGTCAAGGGGGGCAAGGGGCCTGCCCTTGAGACAGGTCAACCCGCCCGCCACATGCTGGCCTAGAACTGGCGGCTGAATGGGGACCGATCGTCCCGATGAGGTGGAAGCGTGAACTCCGAACCGCTGTTGCTGGCAACGCCGTCTGGCGAAGTGCTGAAATTGCGCCCGGAAGGGTCCTGGACCGCGGCGAATGTGACGACGCTGGAGACTCTCTCCCATTCGGTCGGAGCCGATGTCGATCGGTCGAGAGTTGTGACCCTGGACATGTCGGGCGTCAGCGCGCTGGATACGCTCGGCGCCTGGGTCCTGGAGAAGCTGTCGCGCAGAGCCGCATCGGCAGGCAGGTCGGCCGAATTCGTCGGTGTCGCCGATCATTTCAGCGGCCTGATGGACGAGGTGCGTGAGGTCAACCGCCACACGCCGGCGCCGACGGCCAAGCCCAATCCGGTTCTGCTCAGGCTCGGCGATCTCGGCAAGGCCACGGTCGGCGCGCGGGAAGACATCACGATCTTCCTGCAAATGCTCGGCGCATTGTTCATGGCCGTGATCGGTGTGCTGCGCCGGCCGCGGTCGCTGCGGCTGACGTCGCTGGTCTATCAGCTCTACCGCATCGGGTGGCAGGCGATTCCCATCGTCGCGCTGATCACCTTCCTGATCGGCGCCATCATCGCCCAGCAGGGATTCTTCCATTTCCGCCGGTTCGGCGCGGAGTCCTACACCGTCGACATGGTCGGCATCCTCGTGCTGCGCGAGCTCGGAGTTCTGATCGTCGCAATCATGGTCGCCGGCCGGTCGGGGAGCGCCTACACCGCCGAGCTCGGTTCGATGAAGATGCGCGAGGAGATCGATGCGCTGTCGACCATGGGGCTCGATCCCGTCGACGTCCTGATCCTGCCGCGCGTTGCGGCTTTGGTCATCGCGCTGCCGATCCTCGCCTTCATCGGATCGATTGCCGCGCTCTACGGCGGCGGCCTGGTCGCGCAGTTCTATGGCGACATGGGGCCGGCGATCTACATCGCACGGCTGCACGAGGCCATTTCCGTCACTCATTTCGAGGTGGGCATCCTGAAGGCGCCGTTCATGGCGCTGGTGATCGGGATCGTCGCCTGTAGCGAGGGCTTGCGCGTCAAGGGCAGCGCCGAGTCGTTGGGACGGCAGACGACGACGTCGGTGGTGAAGTCGATCTTCTTGGTGATCGTGCTCGACGGTCTGTTCGCGATCTTCTTTGCCTCGATCGGGATGTGACGATGGGCGAAGCGCAGGAACAGTTCGCGATCCGCGTCCGCGACCTCGTGGTCGGATTTGGCCGCCAGACGGTGCTCGACTATCTCTCGCTCGACGTCCGCAAGGGCGAGATCCTCGGTCTGGTGGGGGCGTCCGGCGGCGGCAAGTCAGTCTTGATGCGGACCATCATTGGCCTCATCCCGCGCCGGAGCGGCGCCATCGAGGTCATGGGGCACGAGATCGGCGGCACGCAGAACCGCGGCACGCAAGGCGCGGCCGCGACATGGGGCATCCTGTTCCAGCAGGGCGCGCTGTTCTCCTCGCTGACGGTCCGCCAGAACGTCCAGTTTCCGCTGCGCGAAAATCTCGTCCTGTCGCAGGAGCTGATGGACGAGATCGCGATCGCCAAGCTCGAAATGGTCGGGCTGCGGGCGCAGGACGCCGACAAATATCCCGCGGAGCTGTCTGGCGGCATGACCAAGCGCGTGGCGCTGGCGCGCGCGCTCGCGCTCGATCCGCCGATCCTGTTCCTGGACGAGCCGACCTCCGGCCTCGATCCGATCGCCGCCGGCGATTTCGATGCGCTGATCGGGACGCTGCAAAAGACCCTGGGGCTGACCGTGTTCATGGTCACCCATGACCTCGCGAGCCTCACGACGGTCTGCGACCGCGTCGCCGCGCTCGCCGACGGCAAGATCGTTGCGATTGGCCCGATGCGCGACCTGCTGCAATCCGAGCATCCCTGGGTGCGCGCCTATTTCCACGGCAAGCGCTCGCAGATGCTGCAACACGAGATGAGATGAGACATGGAAACCCGCGCTCCCTACGTGCTGATCGGCACCTTCGTGCTGGCCGCGATCCTCGCGGTGTTCGGCTTCGTCTATTGGCTGAACAACACCGGCGGCATTGGGCCGCGCACGAACTACCAGGTGCAATTCCAGGGACCGGTACCGGGGCTTCTGGTCGGCGCCGGCGTTCTGTTCAACGGCATCCGTGTCGGCGAGGTGACCCAGCTCGGACTCGCGCCGGACAATCCACGCTTCGTCAATGCGACGATCTCCGTTGCTTCGGCCACGCCGGTGCGCACCGACACCAAGGTCGGGCTCGATTTCCAGGGGCTGACCGGCGTGCCGGTGGTGACGCTGGAGGGCGGCATGATCGTCGCCAAGTCCGGCGAGCCCCTGAGCCTGATCGCCGAGGTCGGCGCCGGCCAGAGCATGACGCAGGCGGCGCGCGATGCGCTGCGACGGGTGGATTCGGTGCTGGAAGACAATTCCGGCCCGCTGAAGGACACCATCGCGAATTTCAAGACATTCTCGGACGGGCTCGCACGCAACACCGGCAAGCTCGACGGCATCCTGGCGGGTCTCGAGAAGATGACCGGCGGCGGCGCGCCCGCGCAAAAGGTCACCTATGACCTGCGCACGCCGCAGAATCTCGGACCGGCCGGCAAGACGCTTTCTGCGTCGCTGGCCATTCCCGAGCCGACCGCGGTCGCGATGCTCCAGACCCAGCGCATGCTGTTTGCGCCTAGCGGGGATAATCCAGGCTTTGCCGATTTCCTCTGGGCCGACAGCATTCCAAAGCTGGTGCAGGCGCGGCTGATCGACAGTTTCGAGAATTACGACATCGCCCATGCGCCGTTGCGCACGAGCGATCTCGGGCAGGCGGACTACCAGCTGCTGATCGACATCAGGCGCTTCCGGATTGCTACGGACGGCGAGACAAGGGTCGAGATCGGACTATCGGCGCGGATCGTCGACAAGAACGGCAAGGTGGTCGCCTCTCGCCTCGTCGAGACCAGCGAAAAGCTCGACAAGGTCGAACCGGCCGCTGCGGTCGCAGCGTTCGACGCGGCTTTTTCCCGCATCGCGAAGGAGCTGATCGGCTGGAGCGTGCAGGCGGTGTGAGGCCGCCTATTCCAGCGTCTTCAGGTAGGACAGGAGGTCGTGGATCTGGTCCGGACTGAGCTCGAAGGCGGGCATGTCGGCGTGGCCCGTGTAGATGCCTTCGGCGAGCGCCTCGCCAAGGGTCGCGATCGGATAATTCCGGTGCAGCGTGCGCAGCGGCGGGGCGACCTTGAGCGGGCTCTCGGAGACGCGGTCGATCGCGTGGCAGCGCGCGCAATTGGCCCGGGCAAAGGCCTTGCCGCGCTGTTCGGCGGTCGGCGCCGCCAGCGCAGGCGTGATCAGAAAGAGGCCAATCAGGCCCTGGCGGAGCGCGTGCTGAAACATGGAAGGCGGGATCCCGTCGAACTCTCGAGGCAGAATAGAGAGAGGAGGCCCGCCAGGATTGATCTGGGTCAATCGCGTTTGTGACAGCGCAGTAAAATGCAAATGCGCGTGGCGGACTCGGCCGAGGGGCGGAGTTGGATCGACGCTAGGAGCGGTGGATGAAGCCTTCCGTGGTCACTATTGAGCCGAACGGGCATTTCTGTAGCGATTGTGCCGTCCGCGCATCGGCGGTTTGTTCGTCGCTGGATGCAGCCGAGCTCAGGGAATTCGAGCATCTCGGACGCCGTGTCCATTTTTCCTCAGGCGAGACTGTGTTCTCTGAGGAGGACATCACGACCTCGTTCTACAACGTTCTCGAAGGCGTCATGCGGCTGTACAAGCTGCTCCCTGATGGCCGGCGGCAAATCGTCGGCTTCGCCTTGCCCGGCGATTTCCTGGGGATGAATCTGTCCGGCCGCCACAATTTTTCTGCCGATGCAATCGGCGCGGTGACCGTGTGCCAGTTCGCGAAGGCACCCTTCGGGCGCTTTATCGAGGAGCGGCCGCAACTGCTCAGGCGGATCAACGAGTTGGCCATTCGCGAGTTGAGCCAGGCACGCGACCATATGGTGTTGCTCGGCCGACGCTCGGCGGACGAGAAGGTTGCGGCTTTTCTGCTTGGTTGGCGTGAGCGGCTACTCGCGCTCAGGGGGGCGTCCGACACGGTTCCACTTCCGATGAGCCGCCAGGACATCGCCGATTATCTCGGCCTGACCATCGAGACCGTCAGTCGCACCTTCACCAAGCTTGAACGCCACGGAGCGATCGCCATCATTCATGGCGGTATCAGCCTGGTCGACCCGGCGCGCGTCGAGGCCTTGGCCGCGGCCTGACAGGCTTTCCACAGCGCTCTCGGATTTTTGATCCCGATCAATGACGCCCGGGCGCCGGCCGCAAATAATGCCCCTCAAACAACCCTGGGGGAGCATGATGCCTACTGACGCGTTGCTGATGACCATTGTTGTCGTGGCGATCTTCGTCACTTTCGCCGCAGCTCTGGCGTGGGCGGGCCGACAAACCAGCGCGGGCCGGCTTGACCCTGATTCCAGGCGCTGAAGCTCCTGATCATAAGTCTCGTCTGACGCGGTTAACCGCCGACGCTCGCCCGGCCGGCCCCTGGCCGTTCGGCAGCGTCTTAACGCAATCACGGCGTGCGGTGCCTGCAACTCTGCATCCACCGGGACGCATTGGCGCATCCTTCGGATGCCGGCTTCGAGCCGGGCGGCAGCATTTTCGCCGCATTTGCTTCAAACCGCGCGCATGCTTTCCGGTTGAAATGCGGGGCAACACTGACTACGCAGGAACTCCAGTGCCTCGCAGTCTTAGGAGCCCAGCGGCGTGCCTCAGGACAAGACCGGCGACCCCCGACAAGCGGCGGGCAACAAATTATCGGTCCTGCGCAAGCACCCGATCTTCGCGGATCTGGAGCCGGACGCGCTCGATCAGCTCTGCCGCTACGCCAAGCACACCACCGTGAAGCGCGGTGCGACGATCGCCGCCAAGGGCGATCCCGGCAACAATTTGTTCGCGGTGATCGCGGGCACGGTAAAGATATCCTCTTCCTCGCCCGACGGGCGGAACGCCATTCTCAATCTCATCGGCCCCGGAGAAATCTTTGGCGAGATCGCGGTTCTCGACGGCGCGCCGCGTTCGGCGGACGCGACCGCCAACACCAACTGCGAGCTCTACATCATCGACCGCCGGGACTTCCTTCCCTTCGTGAAGAGCCAGCCCGCGCTGGCGATGAAGTTCATCGAGCTGCTCTGCGCGCGCCTGCGCTGGACCAGCCAGCAGGTCGAGCAGGTCATCCTCCAGAATCTGCCGGGCCGGCTCGCAAGCGCGCTGCTCGGTCTCACCGAGGAGCGCAAGTTCGACTCCGGCAGCGGCACGCTCGCCATCACCCAGCAGGAGATTAGCGAGATGGTGGGGATGACACGCGAGAGCATCAACAAGCAATTGCGCGCCTGGGCCGGACGCAACTGGGTCCGCCTCGAGCATGGCGCCATCGTCGTGCTCGACATCGATGCGCTGCGCGAGCTCGCCGAAAGCGGCCTCGGCGGCGAGTGATTGCGTTCGCTTAACCGTCGATGATGGCGACCGCGCGGGTCCAGCCCGCGGAGGCGCGTTCGATCTTCACCGGGAAGCATGAGACCGTGAACCCGGCCGGGGGCAATTGATCGAGATTGTGCAGCTTCTCGAGATGGCAATAGCCGATGTGCCGTCCCGCCTTGTGACCTTCCCAGATCAGGCCGGCGTCGCTTGTTTCGGCATATTTCTTCGCGGTGTAGACGAACGGCGCGTCCCAGCTCCAGCCATCGGTGCCGGTCAGCCGCACGCCGCGCTCGAGCAGATACATGGTGGCCTCGTAACCCATGCCGCAACCGGAGTTGACGTAGTCGGCCTGGCCGAATTTGGCGCCCGCGCTGGTGTTGACGACGACGATCTCCAGCGGCGAGAGCGTGTGGCCGATGCGCTTGAGCTCCTTTTCGACGTCGTCGGCGGTCACGACGTAACCATCCGGCAGGTGCCGGAAGTCGAGCTTCACGCCGGGCTGAAGACACCATTCCAGCGGCACCTCGTCGATCGTCCATGACCGCTCGCCGCGATTCATGGTCGGGTGGAAGTGCCAGGGCGCATCGAGATGGGTGCCGTTATGCGTCGACCCGGAGGACGCTCCAGCTATTCCGGAAATCGGGAGTGCCTGCCGATTGCCTCCCCGAGGCAGTACGGCATCGATCGATGCAAGTCCTGCATCGATCGATGCCGGATTTGGCTTGGACTCAGAATGCCGCCCGCCCTAGGGACGATATTGGCGACATCGCGCCGACGCCGCGCGTTCACCGGGAAGGGCGACCGTCTCGTCCGAACCTCCAAGCCGCAATCAATAGCGGTCGAGCACAAACCGAGAGGAACATCCATGGACACGACGAGCATCGTTCGCTCGCATCCGGCATCGGCCAATGGCGAGGCGCGATGGCAGGGAGCACTTGCCGCGCAGGCCCCCGCCCGGGGGAGCGCGATGACGGCCGCATCTTCCGCGCCGGCAATCATGAAGCAGCCGAATCCGCTCGACTCCGCCGCGCAATCCTACCAAGGTGGTGCGTTTGTAACGCTTGACTTTACACCTGAAGTGGAGCGACCCAAGGCGGCGCGCAGCATTTGCCCGACAACGACATAATCAACTCAGGAGGAAGCCCAGATGAAGACACTCACCGGTATCATCGCAGCCGCTGTGCTGGCGGTCTCAGCGCCCTTGGCGGTCGCACGCGATTTCCGCTCCGCCGACATCCATCCCGCCGATTATCCGACCGTCGAGGCCGTCAAGTTCATGGGCAAGCAGCTCGCGACGGCGAGCGGCGGCAAGCTCGGCGTGAAGGTGTTTCCCAATGGAGCCCTGGGCTCCGAGAAGGATACCATCGAGCAGCTCAAGATCGGCGCGCTCGACATGATGCGAATCAACGCATCGCCGTTGAACAACTTCGTGCCTGAGACCATCGCGTTGTGCCTGCCCTTCATCTTCCGGGACACGCAGCACATGCGCACGGTCCTTGACGGGCCGATCGGTGATGAGATCCTGGCAGCGATGGAGCCCGCGGGCCTGGTCGGCCTTGCCTACTATGACAGCGGCGCCCGCTCCATTTACACCGTCAAGGCCCCGGTCAAGTCGCTCGCCGACCTCAAGGGCCTGAAGATCCGCGTCCAGCAATCCGACTTGTGGGTCGGCATGATCCAGAGCCTCGGGGCCAACCCGACGCCGATGCCGTATGGCGAGGTCTATACCGCGCTCAAGACCGGCCTCGTGGACGCTGCCGAGAACAACTGGCCGTCCTACGAGTCCTCGCGTCACTTCGAGGCCGCCAAGTTCTACAACGTCACCGAGCACTCGCTGGCGCCCGAAGTTCTCGTGATGTCGAAGAAGGTCTGGGATACGCTGAGCAAGGAGGATCAGGCGATGATCCGCAAGGCGGCCAAGGAATCGGTGCCCGTCATGCGCAAGCTCTGGGACGAGCGTGAGCAGGCGTCCCGCAAGACCGTCGAGGCTGCCGGCGTCCAGGTCGTCACGATCGCCAACAAGGCGGAATTCGTCGACGCGATGAAGCCGGTCTACGCCAAGTTCGCCGGTGACGAGAAGCTGCAGAGCCTCGTCAAGCGCATCCAGGACACGAAGTAAGGCCATGGCGCCGGGTCCGGCGTCGCCGCGAGGTGACACCGGACCCACGCAAGGAGAGGCGGGAATGACAGACCCACACGTCGCAAGCCACGAGCAGGAGGTCGCCGGACGCCCGTCCACCGGCCTGCTGTCGCGGATCAATGCCCCCGTTGCGCGCGCGGGCATGTATCTGTCCGTGACCGGTCTGCTCGTCATCGTCACCATCGTGTTCTACCAGGTGTTCGGACGTTACGTGCTCAATTCCAGCCCGACCTGGACGGAGAACCTTGCGCTGGTCCTGATCCTGTACGTCACGCTGATCGGCGCCGCCGTCGGCGTGCGCGATGCCGGACACATCGGCATGGACAGTCTGCTGGTCATGCTTCCGGATAATGTGCGCGAGAAGATCGAGCTCGTGATCCACGTTCTGGTCGCCGTGTTCGGCGTTGCGATGGCCTACAACGGCTGGATCCTCGGGGCGTCGGTCGGCACCGTGAAGATTCCCAATCTCGGCCTTCCCGAGGTGATCCGCTACGTGCCGCTGATCGCTTCCGGCGTCCTGATCGTGTTCTTTTCAATCGAGCACATCATTGCTCTCCTGCGCGGCGAAGAGGTCGTCCCCTCATGGAACTGATCATCCTCGGCGCCTCCTTCTTCGGCTTCCTGATCCTCGGCGTCCCGGTCGCCTTCGCGATCGGCCTGTCGGCGATCTGCACCATCCTCTACGAAGGCCTGCCGGTTGCCGTCATCTTCCAGCAGATGATGTCGGGGATGAACATCTTCTCGTTCCTCGCCATTCCGTTCTTCGTCTTCAGCGGTGAGCTGATGCTGCATGGCGGCGTCGCCGACAAGATCGTGCAGCTCGCCAAGAATCTCGTCGGACACATCCGCGGTGGGCTCGGCATGTCGAACGTGGTCGCCTGCACGCTGTTCGGCGGCGTCTCCGGTTCGCCCGTGGCCGACGTGTCGGCGATGGGCGCGGTGATGATCCCGATGATGAAAAAGGAAGGTTTCGACACCGACTACGCCGTCAACGTCACCACCCACGCCTCGCTGGTCGGGGCCTTGATGCCGACCAGCCACAACATGATCATCTATGCCCTGGCCGCCGGCGGCAAGGTGTCGATCGGCGCGCTGATCGCCGCCGGCCTCCTGCCGGCGCTGGTGCTGATGGTGTGCATGCTGGTCGCCGCTTACGCGGTCGCGGTGAAGCGCGGCTATCCGGCCGGCAAGTTTCCTGGCTGGACCGAGGTCTTCCGTTCGTTCGCGGCCGCGCTGCCTGGTCTTCTGATCGTCGGTATCATCTTGGCAGGCATCCTCTCCGGCGTTTTCACCGCTACTGAATCCGCAGCCGTCGCGGTCACCTACACGATCGTGCTGACGTTCTTCATCTACCGCACCATGACCTTGCCGAACTTCCTGCGGGCCGCCGCCAAGGCGGTGAAGACGACCGGCGTGGTGCTGCTGCTGATCGGCGTCTCCACCATGTTCCAGTATCTGATGGGGCTCTACGAGGTGGCCGATTTCGCCGGCGATTTGATGAGCAAGGTGTCCACGCAGCCCTGGATGATTTTCCTGCTCATCAACGTCATCCTGTTCGTGCTTGGCACCTTCATGGACATGGCGGCGACCATCCTGATCTGCACCCCGATCTTCCTCCCGATCGCGATGAAGGCGGGTATGGACCCCGTGCAGTTCGGCATGCTGATGCTGATCAACTGCGCCCTGGGGCTGAACACCCCGCCGGTCGGAACGACGCAGTTCGTGGGCTGCGCGATCGGCGGCATCTCGGTGGGCGCGGTGATGCGCACCATTCTGCCGTTCTATGCCGCGCTGATCGCAGCGCTGATGTTCGTTACTTACGTCCCCGCCTTCTCGCTGTGGCTGCCGCGCCTGCTGATGGGATACAAGGGATAGCTGCCGTGCGCGCGTCGGCACTTGGCCGGTGCAGCGGGCTTGCGTAGTTTGCGTCACAGTAACAGGGAGAATCTGTCCGTGACCGACTATCGCAAGCTCTTCGATCTCACCGGCAAGACGGCCGTGGTGCTCGGCGCCGCCTCGGGCATCGGGAAATCGTCGGCCGAGGCGCTGGCCGGGCTCGGCGCTCGAGTCGTCTGTGCCGATCGTGCGATTGATGCAGCGGAAGCGACCGCCGCCGGCATTCGCGACAAGGGCGGCTGGGCCGAGGCGGCGGCATGTGACGCCGCGAATGCTGCGGACGTCAACGCGCTGGCCAAAACCGTGATGCAGAAGTTCCCGCGGCTCGACATCGCCGTGACGACGCCCGGGCTCAACATCCGCAAGACGATCCTCGACTACACCGAGGAGGATCTCGACCGTGTCCTTAATCTCAACGTCAAGGGCACGGTCTGGTTCTTCCAGGCTTTCGGCCGCATCATGGTCGAGCAGAAGGGCGGCAGCATCATCGCCTGCTCCTCGGTGCGCGCGGTGACCATCGAACCGGGCCTTGGCGTCTATGGCTCGACCAAGGCGGCGATCGGCCTGCTGGTGAAGGGCTTTGCCTCCGAGGTCGGTCGTGCCGGCGTGCGCGTCAACGCGATTGCGCCGAGCATCGCCGAGACCGCGCTCACCGGCCCGTTCAAGCAGCGTCCCGACATCTACAATCTCTATGCCGGCCACACCGTGTTCAACCGCTGGAGCAGCGCCGACGAGGTCGCAACGGCGGTGGCCTATCTCGCTTCCGACGCCGCGAGCTATGTCAGCGGCAGCACGCTGTTCGTCGATGGCGGCTGGACGGCGGTCGACGGTCCGCCGACCGGGCTCACCCAATTGCACAAATAGGACGACTGTCGGCACCTAGGTGTGTACTCATAAAGTCGGCTTACCAACGCAAAGCGGAAGTCTGCCACCTTGAGCGTGATCGGCGGCTTGTGACCCGTAGCGGACCTCGCGGCTTGCTCGCGGGATGCCTGCAAGTGACCCCGAACAAGACGACTGGCCTCCGGACTTCAGCTCCAGCCCCTCTGTGTCAGAACTGGGCCGAGCCATTTTGCAATCCAAAATACAGCCGCCATTGTCGCGAGAAAAAGGAACGCACATCCGAGTGCGCCTGCTGAAGGGCGATTGGGGGCTCGGGCGGCGGGGGAACGTAGGTCATTCTGACATCTCAGTTGCACCAACTTGAATGTATGGCCGACCGGCCCACTGTTGAAGGTCTGCTGTTGGGCCCACGACCGACTTCGTACCGGGTCGGGTTCTTGTCCGCCTTCAGGACTAAAGCAGAAAATCGCCGCTGCCCCACCTCCGCACGATTTCAGAGTCGGATGACTTTTCTTCGAAACGTCATCCCGTCACCCCAGGACGCATTGACAGCTCCAATACACAATCGCAATCTCGTTTCTGACGTCTTTGGCGCAGCCTGCGTCAACGGCGCCGAGAGAATTCACCAGGAGTTCCGACAGTGAACAGATCAACCCTGCTCGCCGGCGTCTGCGCTACGGCGCTCGCGGTGGCCTCGACCGCGTCCGCCAAAACCTTGATTTACTGCTCGGAAGGCAGCCCGGAGAACTTCTATCCCGGCGTCAACACTACCGGCACATCGTTCGACGGCAATGAGCCGATCTACAACCGCATTGTCGAATTCGAGCGCGGCGGCACGAAAGTGGTGCCGGGCCTCGCGGAAAAATGGACGATCTCGCCTGACGGCGTCACCTATACTTTCAACCTGCGCAAGGGCGTGAAGTGGCATGCGACGTCGAAGTCGTTCAAGCCGACGCGGGAGTTCAATGCCGACGACGTCCTATTCTCAATCGAGCGGCAATGGAAGGACGACAATCCGTATTTCAAGGTGACGAGTCCGAACCATTCCTATTTCGGCGACATGGGCATGCCGAAATTGTTGAAGTCGGTCGAGAAGCTCGACGACTACACCATCAAGATAACGCTCAACCAGCCGGAAGCGCCTTTCCTCGCCGATCTCGCGATGCCCTACGCAGCCATCCAGTCGAAGGAGTATGCGGATGCCATGCTGAAGGCCGGTACGCCTGAGAAGATCGACCAGGATCCGATCGGCACCGGCCCATTCTATCTGGTGCAATACCAGAAGGACGCCGTGATTCGTTACAAGGCATTCCCTGAATTCTGGGGCGGCAAGGCCAAGATCGACGACCTCGTCTATGCGATCACGCCGGATGCATCCGTTCGCTGGGCCAAACTTCAGAAGGGCGAATGCGACGTGATGCCCTATCCGAACCCGGCCGACATCGACGCGATCAAGAAGGATCCGAACGTCACGATCCTGGAGCAGCCCGGCCTCAACATCGGTTATCTCGCGTTCCAGACACAGAAGAAGCCCTTCGACGACGTGCGCGTGCGCAAGGCCATCAGCATGGCGATCGACAGGAAGGCGATCATCGATGCTGTCTATCTGTCGACCGGCATCGCGGCCAAGAACCCGATCCCGCCCACCATGTGGTCGTACAACGACAGCATCAAGGACGATCCCTTTGATCCGGAGCAAGCCAAGAAGCTTCTGGCCGACGCCGGATACCCGAACGGCCTCGAAACCGATCTGTGGGCGATGCCGGTGCAGCGGCCCTACAATCCGAACGCCAAGCGCATTGCCGAACTGATGCAGGCCGACCTCGCCAAGATCGGCATCAAGGCCGAGATCAAGTCCTTTGAATGGGGCGAATACCGCAAGCGCTTGCAGACTGGCGAGCATCAGATGGGCATGTTCGGCTGGACCGGCGACAACGGCGACCCCGACAACTTCCTGCACACATTGCTGGGCTGCGCCTCGGCGCAAACGGCGTCGGGTTCGAACATCGCCAAATTCTGCTACAAGCCATTCGACGACCTGGTCGTGAAAGCCAAGACGGTCAGCGATCAGGCCGAGCGGACCAAGCTGTACGAGCAGGCGCAGGTGATCTTCAAGGAGCAGGCGCCGTGGTTCACCATCGCGCACGCGGTGCAGCTGAAGCCCGTCAGCAAGAGGGTGATCGACTTCAAGCTGTCGCCGTTCGGACGCCACAACTTCTACGGCGTCGACGTCAAGGAATAGCAGGAGACAGGGCCGGAGTGGCTTGGCAGACTCCACCCATTTTTCTTTACCCTTTCCTTTCCGGGGAGGGTGGCAGGGAACGGCATGCTCCGGTTCATCTTTACCCGACTTAGCCTCGTGGTTCCGACCTTTATCGGGATTACGCTGCTTGTGTTCGTGCTGATCCGCCTGATCCCCGGCGACCCCATCGAGACGATGGCGGGCGAACGCGGCATCGATCCGGCCCGGCACGCGCAACTGCTCAAGGAGTACGGCTTCGATCAGCCGGTTCTGGTGCAATACGGCCTCTATCTGGCGCGGCTGGCGCATGGCGACCTTGGCCGCTCGATCGTCACCCATGAGCCGGTGATCTCCGAATTTGGGACGTTGTTCCCGGCGACGATCGAACTATCGGTCTGCGCGATCCTGTTTGCGTTAGGCCTCGGGTTACCAGCCGGGATCATCGCGGCGGTCCGGCGCAACTCCATCTTCGATCACGGCGTGATGGGCATCTCACTCACCGGATATTCGATGCCGATCTTCTGGTGGGGATTGTTGCTGATCCTGCTTTTTTCCGTGCAGCTCGGATGGACGCCGGTGTCGGGCCGGATCGCCGTGCAATACTACATCGAACCGGTGACCGGTTTCCTGACGATCGATGCACTGCTGGCCGGTGATTTCGGCGCGTTTCGCTCGGCCCTGTCGCATCTCGTGCTTCCGATGATCGTGCTCGGCACGGTGCCGCTTGCCGTCATCGCCCGCATGACGCGGTCCGCCATGCTGGAAGTGCTGGGCGAAGATTATATCCGCACCGCCCGCGCCAAAGGGGTGCCGCGTTGGCGGGTGATCGCGATCCACGCGTTGCGTAACGCGCTGATCCCGGTGGTGACGGTGATCGGGCTGCAGGTCGGTGTTCTCTTTACTGGCGCAATCCTCACCGAGACCATCTTCTCCTGGCCGGGTGTGGGCAAATGGCTGATCGAGGGCATCAACCGCCGCGACTATCCGGTCCTGCAGGGCGGCACGCTCTTGATCGGCGCGATCGTCATGATCGTCAATCTGCTGGTTGACGTCGCCTATGGGCTGATCAATCCCCGCATCCGGTACACAAGATGACCGCCGAAGTCCTCAACACTCCCGTCGTGGCGCAGCCGGGCGCGCCGCCGCATCCGCTGTTGCAGTTCTGGTCCGACTTCAAGGCGAATTTCGGCGCCGTGGCGGGCCTCGCCGTGATCGCCGTTCTGGTTCTGCTCGCGCTCCTTGCCGATGTCGTCGCGCCACATTCTCCGATCCTCACCAACAATGCGGTCTTTCTCAAGCCCCCGTTCTGGCAGCAGGGCGGATCGATGGCCTATCCGCTTGGTACCGATGCGATCGGCCGCGATATTCTATCCCGTCTCATCCATGGCGCGCGGCTGTCGCTTCTGATCGGCATCGCGGTGGTGACGTTGTCGGTGGTCGCCGGGACGATTCTCGGTCTGGTCGCGGGTTTTTTCCGCGGCGTGATCGAGATCACGATCATGCGGCTGATGGACGTCACGCTGACGCTGCCGAGCCTTTTGCTTGCGATCGTGATCGTTGCGATCCTGGGACCAGGCCTGATGAATGCGATGCTGGCGGTCGCGATCGTGCTGCTGCCGCACTATGTGCGGATTGCGCGCGCCGCCGTGATCAGCGAAGTATCGAAGGATTACGTCGTCGCGGCCAAGGTCGCAGGTGCCGGCCGGCTTCGGCTGATGTTCAAGGAGGTGTTGCCGAACTGTGCAGCCCCCCTGATCGTGCAGGCGTCGCTCGGCATATCGACCGCGATCCTCGACGCGGCCGCGCTCGGCTTCCTTGGTCTCGGTGCGCAACCGCCGCTGCCGGAATGGGGCACCATGCTGGCGGACGCGCGCGAATTCGTGCTGCGGGCCTGGTGGGTCGTCACGCTTCCGGGCCTGGCGATCCTCGTGACCGTGCTGGCCTTCAACCTTCTGGGCGACGGACTGCGCGACGCGCTCGATCCCAAGCTCAAGCGATAGCCTGAAGTCGATCTGATGCCGCTGCTCGAGATTGAAAATCTATCGGTTGAGTTTCCATCCCAGAACGGGATGGTGCGCGCCGTGGATGGCGTCAACATCACGCTCGAAAAAGGCGAGGTGCTGGGAATCGTCGGCGAATCCGGCTCCGGCAAGAGCGTCGGCATGTTGGCCCTGATGGGACTCGTGCCCTATCCGGGGCGCGTCCGAGCCGACAAGCTGCTGTTCGAGGGGCGGAATCTGCAGACTTTGTCCGACCGCGAGCGGTGCGCGCTCACCGGCAAGGACGTCGCGATGATCTTCCAGGAGCCGACGACATCGCTCAATCCCTCTTTCACGATCGGCTATCAGTTGGCCGAGACGTTGCACGTCCATGAAGGGATGGATCGCAAGGCCGCGCGGCGCCGCGTAATCGAGCTCTTGGAGCAAGTCGGCATTCCGGCCCCGGAGAGCCGGCTGTCGGCCTACCCGCACCAGCTCTCGGGCGGCATGAACCAGCGCGTCATGATTGCGATGGCGATCGCCTGCAATCCGAAGCTCCTGATCGCGGATGAGCCGACGACGGCGCTCGATGTCACCATCCAGGCGCAGATCCTCGATCTGCTGCTGTCTCTGCAACGCGATCGTGGCATGGCGCTGATCCTCATCACGCATAACATGGGTGTGGTTTCGGACACAACTGAGCGAGTCGCCGTGATGTATGCGGGACAGATCATGGAACAGCGCCCGACGCAGAGCCTGTTTGCGTCGCCGCAGCATCCCTATACAGCCGCGTTGCTGGCGGCACGCCCGGAGGCGAGTGATGGCGGACGGCTCGCCACCATTCCTGGCGTGGTGCCGGGGCTCCATGATCGACCACCGGGGTGCCTGTTTAGTCCACGTTGCATCCATGCAACGCCGCTGGCCGACAAGGTGCGTCCCGATCTGCGCCCCTGGATGGACGGTCTGATCCGCTGTCATTATCCGCTCGGCGATCCGACACGGGATGAGCGCATCGCGGCCGATGGGGGCGGCGCGTCGATCCTCAGGCGCGAAAGCGTGTCATGACGGCGCTTGTCACCGCCACCGATCTGAAGCGCAATTATGAAATCAAGCAGGGCTGGTTTCGCCCACCGGCGCATCTGCAGGCCGTGGGCGGAGTATCGTTCGCGCTTGAAGCCGGCAAGACGCTGGCGGTCGTCGGCGAATCCGGTTGCGGCAAGTCGACGCTCGCAAGGCTCGTGACGCTGATCGAGAAACCGAGCGCCGGCACGCTGATGCTCGACGGCGTCGATGCGATCAATCCCCCGGCTAGCGCCGTCAGGACCTTGCGCCGCACCGTGCAGATCGTGTTTCAGAACCCTTATGGGTCGCTCAATCCGCGCAAGCGCATCGGCGCAATACTGGAAGAGCCGCTGATCATCAACACCAGGCTCTCCAAGCAGGATCGGCGCGCGCAGGCGCTCGACATGATGGCGAAGGTCGGGCTGCGACCGGAGCAATATGGCCGCTATCCGCACATGTTCTCGGGTGGCCAGCGTCAGCGCATCGCAATCGCGCGCGCCTTGATGCTGCGGCCGAAGCTGCTCGTTGCCGATGAGCCTGTGTCCGCGCTCGACATGTCGGTGCAGGCGCAGGTTCTCAACCTCCTGGTCGATCTGCAGCGCGAACTGGGGCTGGCTTATCTCTTCATCTCGCACGATCTCGCCGTGGTGCGTCACATTGCCGAAGACGTGATGATCATGTATCTGGGGATCGCAGTGGAGCATGGGCCGAAAGAGCGCATCTTTGCGCGGTCGTTGCATCCCTATACACAGGCCTTGCTTGACGCGACGCCGGGCCTCGGTCGCAAACGCCAGCGCATCGTTCCGAAGGGCGAGTTGCCTTCGCCGCTCGATCCGCCGAAAGGCTGCGTGTTCTCGACCCGCTGTCCCTATGTGACGGATCTCTGCCGCACGCAGCGTCCGCTCTTGCGCCCGCTCGACGGCCGCCTCGTCGCCTGCCACTACGCCGAGCGTTTCCTGGAAGTACAGGCGGCTTAGAGCCGATTGGCCGTGCCAAGCGATGAACTGAGCGTCCGGCTTCGCAAGCCGCTACGCCGGACAAGCTACGCTGCTTCGTGCGAGAGAACGAAGACGGTTGCGCTGCGCCGCTATGACGTGGCGAGCAGGATGCCCAAAGAATGCGTCTGGCGATGTCCGTTCGTGAGGATAAAGCAGACGTAGGAGCTGGACAGCCTGACTTCCGAGTTTGGCCCATCTCGGACCTGAGGTGAGGTGCGCCAACGCGCCGCTGTCAGAGGCAGAGCGGACCTCATACGAAGTGCAGCGCAAGTTTATGATGGGGTGGACGCCCCGCCGACGGCATCGATGTGCCAAAGTGGAGGTGTTGAGCACCACTTAAGGGAGGC
>NZ_LBJZ01000182.1:0-128125 GCF_028128935.1 Bradyrhizobium sp. CCBAU 11361 | reverse complement strand
CGTCGCGGCTGTACGTGGCGTGTCACCATCGATTCCCTCAATCACTGCGGGTCCTACTGGCCGTGCGCAGTCGATCGCATCAATTTTCGACTGAATCTCGCTGGCCTGACGCGGAATGAAGTGCGACACTCGCGCCGAAGCGTGCCCGCTACATGGCCCAGCGGATGAGGGCATGGAGGAATATATCGAGACGAAGGCTGTTCTCGGATTCTACTGATCAGACGCCATCTTCGGTGCGAACTTTGCGAACCGGAGTGCCAGATTTCGAGGCGCGGTTCGACCAATGCATGGCATTCCATTAGGCCGGGTTGACATGCATTTCGGAGGGCGCCTCGATCCGTGTGCGCAGAAGTTGGAAACGGCAACCCCGAGATCATCACGAAGCGTCTGCGGGACGGACCGGCACGGTGAAGTGAAAAGTCGCGCCGCGGGGCAGGTTAGGGGTCACCCACAAGCGCCCAGCATGAGCTTCGATAATCGAACGGCAGATGGACAGTCCCACCCCGAGCCCGCCCGGCTTCGTCGTGTAAAAGGGGGTGAAGACGTGCTCGAGATTTTCCACTGCCAATCCCGGTCCCGAGTCCTGCACCTCGACAAGAACACGGTCAGGGCCGACCTCACCGGTGGTGATAAGCACCCTTCTGACGTCGTCCGCCACAGTGCCCACTGCCTGGACGGCATTGACAATCAGATTGAGGACCACTTGCTGCAATTGGACACGATCACCTTCCACAAGCGGTAAGCTGTCTGCAAGTTCCGTCTGTACCGAGACGCCGTTCTTCATCGCTTCGCCGCGGGTAAGCTCAATCACATCCCGGATCGCCTCGTTGATATCCAAATTATCCTTCCGGGGCGGTGCTTTTTTGATGAGATCGCGAATTCGCTGGATGATGTCGCTGGCCCGCGCAGTATCGTTCATGAGCCAGCCCAGTGATTGCCTGACCCTCTCGAGATCGGGCGGGTTTCTGTCCAGGAACCGCGCGGCGGCACCAGCATTCATGGATGCCGCGGCAATCGGCTGGCTCACTTCATGGGCGATCGAGGCCGTGAGTTCGCCCATGGTGGCGAGGCGGTTGGCAAGCGCCAACTCCCTCTGCATCTCGCGCAGGGCCTCCGTGGCCCGCTTCTGTTCGGTGATGTGCCGCCCCACGCCGCGATAACCGACGAAGTGCCCGGATTTGTCGAACACCGGCAGCCCGGAGACGGACACATAGCGCTTGCCGCCGTCGGTCGTCGGGCGCGCGAGCTCGAAATCACGGAATGGCAAGTGGGCATCCAGCGCTTCCCGATGCCTGCGCCAAGCCTCCTCGTCGGGCTCCAAGTAAGGCACTTCCCAGCGCGTTTTACCGATCTCGGAGACCGACGCGGGTGCGTCCACCAGGCCTTCGGCGAACTCCTGCCTTATAAAGCGATGCCGCGCATCGGATTCCCAGTACACGTCGAAAGAGAACTGTACGAGAGTACGAAAACGCTCTTCGCTCTCCCGCAGAGCCTCCTCGGACCGTTTACGCTCCGTCAGGTCGACGACAAAGGAGACACCTTGGTCCCGTTGCTCGTCGAACGCAGCCATGCCGATCAAGACCGGCACGCGGCTTCCGTCCTTACGGAAATACTCTTTCTCGAACGGCTGTACGCTCCCCATCTTCTTGAGTTCCGGGATCCACCATCGTTCGTGCCGGTCCAGCCATTCCGGCGGTGTCAGGTCAGTCCAGAGCAGGCGGCCCGAGGCGAGATCCTCACGGTCGTACCCCACGATGCGCAGAAACGCATCATTGGCCTCCAGAATTGGCCCTTCAAGCTCCCAGATGATGATCCCAATGATGTTGGCGTCGACAAGGCGGCGGATCTTCGCTTCGCGTTCTCTGACATCGCGATACAGAGTCGCATTTTCCAGCGCGATTGCAGCCTGCGAGGCGAGCAGCTTCAGCACCGCAATTCGCGCCGGTGCAAAAACGTGGGGCGTCAACGTATTCTCAAGGTAGAGCACGCCAATGAGCTTGCCATGGTTGATCAAGGGCAGGCAGAGAATGGAACGGGCCTTGCGCTGATTGACGTAGGGGTCCTTGGCAAACGGAGGCTCGACGGCGGCATCGTCGACTACGGCATATTCTCTCGCGCGCAGGACGTAGTGAAGAACGGATTCCGGAAGCAGGTCCGCGCTCACGCGTGCTTCTTGCAGTTCGACGACGACTCTGTCGCCGCGGGTCGTAGCTTCCGCCTCGATGCGCGGCTCGGTGTCGTGCGATAGAATCAACAGACCTCGGTCAGCACCCGCTTGTTCAATGGCCGTGCGCATGAGAGTGTCGACGAGCTTCTCCAGCACGATCTCGCCCGACACCGCTTCCGACATCTTGATGACGGTGGCAAGGTCGAGGTGCTCGACCGGCGCCCCGATTGTGCTCATCGGGCCAGGCTCCGATCTCTCCTCCCTCAGGTGCGGGTACATACGCTCGAGCTGCCTCACCTTGCCGTCGGCTCGCCAGCGCTGATAGCCGTAGCGGGCATCCCGCAAATAGGCATGCGCGATCGTTTCGAATCCTCGCGCCGTATAGAAGCGCGCAGCAAGTTCGCTGGCGAGCGCTTCATCCTGCACGAAACCGTTTTCTCGGGCCGACCGGATGGCGCGATCGTAAAGACGCATGGCGTCGAGATCGCGGCCTTCGATGCGTACTAATTCGGCTTGCACAAGCAACGCGCGGCTTTCGAAGTTCTGCGGGCAGCCATGCGCCCAGCTGTCGAGTTGTTGCTTGTGCTCGGAAAGCAGCTGGAGGTAATGCGAGCGCTCGTCGGCTGGAGCCGTGTCCAGGCAAACCGCAAGAGTCAGCGCGCGATAGAAATTGTACTCCGCAATCTCGAAATATGCGAGAAAAGACGGGGATACGAGCCGCTCTGCCTGAGCTGCTGCCTCGACGGCAGATGCATAGTCGGCGGCGTAGTAGCGCGCTTGCAGCTTGCGGATCCAATATCGCCAAGCCGCGTATGCCAACCGCGGGTCGCCCGCGAGATGCTCTTCAAATCGGCTCTCGTCCAATTCGGCGTCGCTGAAGCAGCCAAACTCCGGTGTCAGTCCGCGCAGCGTGCGGATCAGCCCAAGCTGCGCCCTGATCACATCGGCGACGAGCCAGAATTGCGTCTTTTGCGCGAACTCGAGCGCGGCTTCCGCTTCATTCTGGATCTCTGCCAGCGGTTCACCGCCTGCGAGAAGGTGCGTAATCAAAGCGCCGCGCGCAATATTCGCAAAGCTCAAATCGCCTGTTTCCTGCGCCGCCCCGAGCGCTGTCCGCACCAGGGGAATGGCCGTGCGGAGGTGGCGCGTCCAGGCAACGACGTGCCCGAATCCCAAGTAGACACGTGCCTTGAAGCCAAGGAGCCCACCGTTCTCCACCAAATCCACGCCGAGCTGGCCGAAGCGAAATCCTGACTGATAATCACCGAACCTGGGCCCCAGCAGCATTCCGAGCCAGACATAAGCGAAACATGACGCACCGCGGTTGCCATGTTCGAGACTCACGTTGGCCATGCGAGCAATGACAAGGCAGTGCAGATTTGTATCGGTGAACAGGGCCGGTGGCAGCAGCTCTGCGAGCACGTCCATGGTTGCACACCATGTCCCATCACTCATCGCCGGCAGAGCGATGAGTGCTTCGATCGGGCGGCTCCCGAGCTGCCGCCACATCTCTTCGAATTCCCGCCGAACCTCCTCGTCGCTCGGGTGCGGCGACCACGAGATGTCAACGCGCTGGAGGTATTCGAGGCCCACATCGACGGCGCGGTCGCTTTGAGCCAACGTCATGTAGAGCGGCACGCGCACACAGGTGATCGCGGCGAGATCGACCAGGTTTGCGGCGCGATGGGCCATCATCGTAAGCCGCTGCTCCGCTGCCGCCAACGCGCCGGTGAGGAATTCGCATTCGGCGCGAAGCAGGTTGAGCGCAAAGGCGAGTTCGTATTGCTGTTTCCAGCAGTCTTCCGGCAGCAGGCGTGCTCCGTCGACCAGATATTTCAGCGCCGGCGCGTAAGCCGTCGAGCGCTTGGCGCGTTTGCCTGCGAGCAGATTGAGCTCGGCCAGCTGCTCGCGTTCATCTGGCGAGGTCATCAAGGCCGCGCCACGGTTTAGCTGGTTGACGATCTCGAAGACGGCCTTCTCACGCCCCTCCCGCAGGGTCTGCGCCAGAAGTTGCCGGCCGATTCGCAGATGGACCGCCGCGCGTTGATCATCCGCGATCAGTGAATAGGCGGCTTCCTGAACGCGGTCGTGCACAAACCTGTAGGCTCCCGTCTGGTGCTCGACCAATTCCTGGCGAACGGCCTCCCACAGATCGGAATGAACCTGCTGCTCGGAGCGCCCGAGGACGATCGAGAGTGTTGTGCTTTCGGCGATGTTGCCGAGACAGGCCAGCTGCTGCAGCGTATTCAGTGTGCTAGCCGGCAGGCGACTCAGCTTCTCGATCATCAGGTCCACGACATTGTCGGTATGATCCTTGAGGTGAATGCGATCCAAATCCCAGCACCAGCACCCTGCGTCATGATCGAACCGGACCAGTCCCTCTTCGGCAAGCGCGCGCAGGAACTGAATGACGAAGAATGGGTTGCCGGCCGTTTTATCGTAGATCAGCTGCGCGAGCGGCGCGGCACGCTTCAAATCGCAGCGAAGAGCATCTGAAATCAATTGCGAAATGTGTCCGCCGGCGAGCGGCGCAAGGATGATCTGCTGCAGGTTTGCGCCAGCGTTCCTTATGGCTTCAAGCCTCCGCCGCAATGGATGAGCGGCGGTGACTTCGTTGTCGCGATAGGCGCCGATCAGCATCAGGTATTGCAGATCGGACCGGGTCAGCAGGTCCTCAAGCAGGTCCAACGTAGCGGCGTCGAGCCATTGCAGATCGTCGAGAAACAACGCCAATGGATGCTCGGTTCGTGCGAACACCCCTATGAAGCGCCGGAACACGAGATGGAAGCGGTTTTGTGCCTGCCGCGGGGGCAGCTCAGGAACGGACGGCTGCTCTCCCATGATCAGCCGCAATTCAGGGATCAAGTCGGCAACGAGCCGTCCATTTGCACCCAGCGCATCATGAAGGGCTTGGCGCCACCCCGTTAGTTCGGCGTCATTCTTGCTCAGAAGAGATCGCACGAGGCTCTGAAAAGCCTCGACCAGCGTGGAATACGGAATATCGCGTTTGTACTGATCAAACTTGCCTGAAGCGAACAGTCCATGCGACGGAACTAGCCGACGATGGAGCTCATTGACCACCGAGGACTTGCCAACGCCGGAATAGCCGGAAACCAGCACCAATTCCGGCGCGCCGCTTTTAATCATGCGGTCGAAGGCAGCCAGCAAGGTGTGGATCTCGCGGTCTCTTCCATAGAGCTTTTCGGGAATCAGCAGTCGGTCGGGCGTATCGTATCGCCCTAGTGCAAACTCTTCGACGCGATGTCTGCTTTCCCATTCACTCAGGCAGCGGCGTAGATCATGCTCGAGGCCCGACGCGCTCTGATAGCGTTGCTCGGCGGACTTGGCGAGCAGCTTGAGGACTATGGCTGAGATTGGGGCCGGTACAGTGCTCACCCGCTCGCTCGGCGGCACTGGCTTCCTCGCAATGTGGCAATGCACCCACTCCATCGAACGTGCCGCGGTGAACGGCAACGAGCCGGTCAGCATTTGATAGAGCGTCACACCAAGCGAGTAGAGGTCGCTACGGAAATCGATCGAGCGGTTCATCCACCCGGTCTGTTCGGGCGCCATGTAGGGGAGCGTGCCCACGATAAACTCGGGCGGTCCTGGCGAGCGTCGCTCCCGGACCAGGCGTGAGGCAATACCGAAGCCGGTGAACCGGATCCGTCCGTCCTCGCAGTTCACCAGTATATGCGACGGTTTCACGTCCTGGTGAACGAGGCCGCGCTGGTGCACCTTGTTCAAAGCTGCGGCGATGCCGATCGCCAGCCGCAAGAAGCGTCCGATGTCCATGGGCGGCCCAAGCAACTGTTCGAGCGGCTGGCCGCCAGGATCCTCGAGCAGCAGAATTGGGTGACCGCCGGCGGACTCCAGCCCGAACGGCCGCAATGCCCACGCCCCGTCCAATTGGTCCTTCAGTGCAAACTCGTGAGCGAGACGATCGAAGACGCCGGACGAAGCGTGCTTCATCTTGGGAAGCACCGCCAACACAGCTCTGGAGCCGCCTTCCGAATCTGGGCGCAATGCCCGGCAAAAGATGCGGGCATCGTCCTCCCATAGCACTTGGAACCTGCTGTCCATGCGCGTCGAACCGAAACAATGGGTTCAACCCGAAGCCTCCGCGTGACCCAATGCTGGGAGAGGAGGTACTGTCCTAAGCTCTGTTGCCAGCCGACTCTGCCACAAACGCGCGGGTGTGCCCAGCGTAAGCTGCGGCGCCGGCGAAAGCACGGCGAAGAAACGGCGACGAGCGGCGGATCGCCGCACAAGTTTTTCCTGCAATCGTTGGTTTATGCCCGCTCAGAGTTATCGGATTCAGGACTGTGTCTCGCTGTGGCGCGTTTGCCGCCGACGCCATGCGGACGCGGCGCGAGACGGTCGAGCATCCCTTCGGCACGATCAAGGCCCGAATGGGTGCGACCCACTTCCTGATGAAGCGCCTACGGAACGTGGCCGCGGAGATGGCGCTGCATGTTCTCGCCTATAATCTCATACGGGTGATGAACATCGTCGGCAAACCGAGCCTGATTGCAGCCATCCGCGCCGCGTGAAGGCCGGAAAGTGCATTCAAACCGCAATATCGCGTCGCCATACCCACTTTGGCCGGCTATTTGACGATCCGACGCGACAACAGTCGGCCGCCTGCAATGATGGGAGACCACGCCGCGTCCGACATATCCGTTTGCACACAACCAAGACCCTCAGCAGACATCCGACTTGACATAAGTGAGTACAGTCCTCGATGTTGCCTCTTCCCGACGGGAGTGGCTTTCAACACAAATGGATCGAGGACCGCAATGGCGGCTTATGTGATTTTTGATGTCGATATTCGTCACCCAAAGCGATACCAAGAATTCATGTCAGGCGTGAAGCCTGCCTTGGAAATGGCCGGAGCAAAATATCTAGCGCGGGGCGGAGCTCACAAGGTTTACGAAGGAGATTGGGAACCTCGAAGGATTGTCTTATTGGAATTCCCATCAGTTGCGGCTTGGGAGTCGTTTTATGACGGCGCAACGTACCAAGGACTGAAAAGCGTAAGAGACGCTTGCAGCTCCGCGCGTTTGGTCACTGTGGAGGGCCTCGGCTGACCGGCTCTTTAGAGCCGCACGTTTTGAAGTCTGGCCCATCACTTCGGTTGGCGCAGTGCAGCGGCATGTCTGAAGTTGGGGGTAGATCGGAAGTAGCGGGCCAACTGCAAAAATGGCGCGATTGACCGGAAGGCGACGTTCGGCCGGCGACCGCAATGATAGCCTTCGTGAGGATCAGGGCCATGACTTCCCACAGCCGGGACAATCGTCAGAGCGCGACTGTTTCCTCGACCACATGTTTCAGCGGCGTCCCCTCAGCTGACAGGGTCATTCGCAGTTTGAGCTTGCCACCCTTCACCTCCCCGCTACGCACTAGGTTCTCAATTTCACGCTGCGATGTAACTCCGACATGCTTCAGAAATTTACGGATAGCCATATTGAAGCGGTCTTCATCGAACTCGGCGGTCATGGCTGTTCTCCCTGATCGGGCAGGCAAAGTCTAACACGAGGCGAGCAATGACGAAACATCGAGGCCTCGCTCGCGTCGCCGCCGACTTCCTCCTCAACCTGATTGCCTGCAACCTCGGCCCGAAGCTCAAGACTACACCTGGAAGCGAAAGTCTCACTCAGTGGAGTGCTTCCGCTCGTGATGCTGTGGACGGCTCCTCCACGGGCACGAGAGTGCCAAGGAGTGGGCGCCGTTTGAGGCTCCCACGATTCGGAGGAGCAGCCTATGCAGTCAATTTCGACGATTGGTCTGGATATCGCGAAGTCGGTCTTTCAAGTGCATGGTGTCGATGCAGCCGGTCAGGTGGTGATCCGCCGCCAGCTCAAGCGCCGTTTCGTGCTGTCCTTCTTTGAGAAGTTGCCACCGTGCTTGGTGGGGATCGAGGCTTGCGCGTCATCTCATTATTGGTCCCGCGAACTGCAGGCGTTGGGGCATACGGTGCGGTTGATGCCTCCGGCCTATGTGAAGCCCTACGTCAAGCGGCAGAAGAACGACACCACCGATGCGGAGGCGATTTGCGAGGCGGTCACGAGACCCAACATGCGGTTCGTGCCGACCAAGACGGTCGAGCAACAGAGCGGCCTGATGCTTCATCGAGCGCGCCATCTGTTCGTTCGCCAGCAGACCGCCGTCATCAATTCGATCCGCGCGTATCTTGCCGAGTTCGGGATTGTCGCTCCCGTCGGGCGCCGGGGTGTCGAGCAATTGCTGGAAGTCGTCGCCGATAAAGCCGACCGCCGGCTCCCGGAGGTGGCCCGCGCATGTCTTGCGGCTCTCGGCAGTCAATTGCGGGCACTGAAGGCTCAGATTCTGGAGTTCGATCGACGCATTATCGTCTGGCATCGATCAAGCGCGACGAGCAAACGGCTGGACGCGATCCCTGGCGTCGGGCCGGCGCTGGCCACAGCTCTGGTCGCGAGCGTTGCCGATGCCAAGGCCTTCCGATCGGGTCGGGATTTCTCGGCCTGGGTTGGGCTCGTGCCGAAGCAGAACTCGAGCGGGGGCAAGGACAAGCTTGGCAGTATCAGCAAACAAGGTGATCGCTATTTGCGCAGCTTGTTCACGGCTGGCGCTCTCGCGGTGATCCGCTATGCCAAGATCCATGGCACAGGGCATCGGCCTTGGCTTACGGAGCTGCTGGCGCGTCGACCGACCAAGGTTGCTGCGATCGCGCTCGCCAACAAGATCGCCCGCATGGCATGGGCCATGATGGCCAGGGGTGAGCGCTACAGGGAGCCGGCCGCACTCGCGGCATAAAGGAAACGCGCCGGATATCCCGGTGTGACGTAACGGTTGGAAGGGCGAACAGCACTTAATGCAGCGCCGGTCGATCCGGCGATCAGGACAACCCACATGGGCCATGGCATCTTCGAATGCGTGCTTTTGACCGGGACCTGATCCGCGGAGGGCATTATGGCCAGCGGTCACGTGAACCGCGCTAACAGGCCGAACACATGGCCGCTCCGACCAACGCCGCAAAGTGAAGATTCTCCTTGCCAACCAGGAGCCGTCCACACATGGCCCATCGCGTCAGTTGGTCCGATGCAGCGGCTTGGAGTTGGGGGCAAAGCTGACCTGCCGGCTGAGCGCCCGGACTTCCCAGTTTGCCCCGAAGCCGACCAGAAGGCCGCCTTATTGGTGCGTTATCAGCGCGACAACGAACCCAAGCAGTGTGAGTAGAATGGTGAGGGGATAGAGCTGAACGAGCTTCGTCCTAAGCGGAATGGGTGTTTCGAGATTGTCGAGGTCGAACTTGAATGGGATCTCAGAGAAGTGTAGCCCGAAGTCCAGCTCGAATTTCCTGCAAGCATAAGCCAACAGGTCGTTCGTGAGAAAATAGAACTCAATGAAAATGATCGCGGGCAGGAGGTACAGGCCTGTCGCAGAGCTCAGTATTTGAAACGTCCTGCTCCATTGCATCCCCAAGATGCCAGCTAAGACGATGATCAAGAGCACTGTCGTCAGGACTGCAGCGGAGACCGCCACTAAGGCAATTTTGAGCAGCGTTCTCATGCGGGGACGTCCCTCGTTCAAGGGGCAGCATCTGTACGTTGTGCAACAACGAGCACTAACCGTCCGTAAATTGTCAGCGGCAGTTCCGCTCGTGGCCCATCGCGTCAGTTAGTCCGATGCAGCGGTTTGTCTGGAGTTGGAGGTAAAGCCGACCTGCCGGCTGAGCGCCCGGACTTCTCAGTTTGACTCGTAGCGGAATTAGACGATCCCTCAGCAGATTATGCTGATGCCACAGGCGGCGCTGCTCCTCCTTACGCCTGGTACACTCTCGATCTCCCGCTCCATGGTTCAATGGGAATCTCCCAATGAGAGCCGATCGAACAATTGAGAGGACCTATCTCCGCCAATGGCGCCTGCTCATTGTGGAATACGAGGCCGTCAAATCCGGAAAGTCCACGGCATTCACCAATGTGCGAGACTTCTACACGCACCACGGCACTTGCTCGCAGACCTTTCGAAAGTACTACAACCGCTATTCGGTGAGCGGGCTTGCGAGTGATCTGCTCCCGCGATGGCGCGGCCCGAAGCACCGAGTCAAGTCAGAGACCGAGGTCGCCGAAGCAAAGGACGCAGTGTTCAAATGCTACATTCTCCGCCGTCTGACTTCGGCTTCAATCGGGTGACATGGAAGCGTACCGAACTGCAGTAAGCTCTAAAGGCAACAGGGGTCCTACTGAGTAAGCGGAACATTCGATCCATTATCAATGGCGGCAGGTTATCGATGGCTGAAAGCAAAGCAGGTCTTAACAAGCAAAAACCCTGAGTATCGAAGTAAGCTCGACAACGTGAAATCTATTCTGCGAGTCTTAAGGAGCGACGAGGGGTTCTTCTCGGTGACGAGTTCGGGCCGGTCGCAGTTCTAAAGCGCGGCGAGCGCAGACTTGTAGCTCCCGGCGTGAACGCGACAGTACCTCAGTGGCAAAGATCCAAAGGAACGTTGATTATCACCGCAGCCCTAGAGGCTCAAGCTCTCACAGAGATGCCCCGATTCCTTATCCTCGTCTTATCGTTGATGGTCAAAACACCCGTTCTGCGTGAGAGCCACAACTGCGAATTTCCTGAGCGCCCGTATCAAAAGATTGTCCTCGGTGTAACGAGAATAACCTTGTCGACGTCGCTTCTTACGGGACTAATGATTAGATCAACGTGATACTCTTTGGTGTCCGAAAAACCGAAGTTAATGTCTGATGTTTGGGCGTGCGGCCCGCCTCACAGTTGTCCCCGTGGAAGGGCCTGGTTAAGCTCGATTTGAACGGTGCATGAACCACCGGTTCTGCTCTCGTTTAGGTCCGATCTTCTGGCTGTTGGAGCTTTGCGGCTGGCGCGCTATTGCGCGACGCGCTCGGCACCTGACACGTCGCCGTTTGGATTTCAAGAGAAAGCCCGACGGCGAAGTTCACGGCGAACAAGAACGGCAAGCCGATCAGAACAAATCGTGAACATTTGGCATTGGCGCGCCGCGCCCGGCCTCTGCCGGCTCCCGCGAAGGCCTGCTGTACTTTGTGCTCCATTTGATGGATTGCCCGGCGTACGCTCGGAAAGTGAACCATTCCAGCGCTCGCGACGTTCACAACTGGAGGACGTGAGGACGTAGAATGAGGGCCAGAAAGACATGCGGGTACTGATCGTCGACGACCATCCCGTTGTGGTAACGGGCTGCCGGGCCTTGTTCACGTCGGACCCTTCCGTCGAGATCCTGGAGGCCTTCAATGCAAAGGAGGGCCACCGCGCGTACCTGCAGAAGCATCCCGACGTCACGGTGGTTGACGTGAGGCTTCCCGACCTTACCGGCTTCGAGTTGAGCCGGCGCATCCGCAAGGATGATCCGGCTGCCAAGATAGTCATGCTCAGCGTGAGTGAGGATCCGGCGTACGTGGCGCGCGCTGTGGAGATGGGCGTTCAAGGATATGTCTCGAAGAGCGATGATCCCCGGCTCCTGGCCAAGGCCATCTGGAAGGCTGCCGCCGGGGAGCGCTTCGTCTCACCGCGTCTGGCTAAGGCGACGACGTTTGCGGCCGCGGCGATCAAGGCCAGTCCTTTGACGCAGATGAGCCCGCGCGAACTCGAGATCCTGAGGTTTTTGGCTCGTGGCGAGCGTATCTCAGAAGTCGCAGCCGAACTCGGCATCTCCTATAAAACCGTTGCCAACACGACTTCCATGCTGAAGTCCAAGCTCGGCGCCAAGAATCACTCCGACCTCGTCCGGATTTCAGTCGAGATCGATTTGCACCGGTGAAGAGTCGTCGACTGGGCCCGCTTTCGCGCAATAGTGACATCGGAAAATGTTCTGCTCACCAATGCGGTTATTCGTTGTGCTTGAAAATCGAAACATTGATGGTTTTAAGGCCGACTGGAGGACGCACGAACTCCATATGACATTAGGAACGCAATCGGCCGGTCGGAGTTAAATCGCCGCTTCTCATGTGTGTTGCAACGCCGAGCGAAGGAAGCCCATGCGTCGCGTTCGACTCGTGATAGCAGATCGACGCCCGATTGTGCTGCAGGGTTTTGTCTCGCTGCTCGGAGCGCAGCCCGATTTCGAAGTGGTGGCGTGCTGTCTCGATGGAGCTAGTTGCCTTGCGGCCATTCGCAGCTTGACGCCCGATGTGGTGTTACTGGAGGACGGGTTCACCGATGTAACCGCCTCCGACACCCTCGCCGTCGTGGACGACGAAGGCCTTTCCTCCCGCTTGGTGTTCTTCACTGCTACCGTTACCTGCGGCGATCTTGCCAAGGCACTGGCGACTGGCGCTTGCGGCGCTATTTCGATGAACGCCAAACCAGAAGCGCTGGTGCAGTCCTTGAGGCTGGAAACACCGGGGTCCGACCTGGCGAGGGTCGGTAACGAAGCTAATGGGATCGCCTCATTCGGCAATAACGTTCTGGCGGTTCTGACCGTCAACGAGCGGACGATCATGGATCTCGTCGCCGAAGGTTTGTCCGACAGTGAAATTGCTCGGATCCTCGGTGTCTCTTTAGAGATCGTCAGGATCCACATCGACCACGCGCGACAGAAGCTCGGAATCAACAGCCGGACGGAGCTCGTCGCGCTGGCACTGTCGCGCCGTTATGGCGCGATGAGTATCCTGGCAGCTGCGATCCTGGCAGCGTTGGACGATTCGACCGGTCACGCCGCAACCGAAAGTTTCACGGTCATGGCCGCAAACGATTGTGCGGAGGTCGTCACCATCAAAATCAGACGCAAGGAAACAGTAACAGGTGGCACCCCCGCCAGAGGCGCGAGCAAGGACCACGCCAGCGCCGCAACCGGCACGTCATCGCCGACCGGCAAACTTGTCGATCCCGTGGCTGAGATTGCTGCGAGCCTATTTGCGCAGGCGACACTCAACGCGCCGAGGCCCGGTTCGAGCAGCTACAGCATTTTCATGGTTGCAGCTTTCGCCGCCTTGATCTACGAGCTCGATGGTGCCAACCACGCTATGCAGGCGTTCGATTTCGGCGATGAAATCGTCACTTCATCTACCGCAAGCGACGCCAACGGACCGGCATCCGCACTTTCCGGTTTCGCAAATTTCGGCGGGACGGCCGTGTACGATAGGGCGTTCGCATTCGAGTTCGCCCAAGGCGATACAATCGCCACAGACGGCAGCGAGCTTTATGTCGGCAATGCCCATGCGGAGGATAGCAGCAGCAACCGAGAAATCACTATTCCCCGAGATTCCGGGGCCGTTGACGTTGTTGCGGCGGCCGCGAACGAAGCCTCACAGCGTGACCCAACGCAGACAGGCCGGGATCATGTGTCCGATCAGGGTCGATCGCAATCGGATTTGCGCCCTTCCAACAACAGCTCCGAAGCCACTAAGCGTGAGGCCCCGGGAGGCGATTTAAATCACGATCAACCGCAGAAGGCCCTGCATCAGTCCGATAACGCCTCCGTAGCTGCCAAGGGGCATGCCAAGCATGAGGCCTCGGCAGAAGATTCGGATCGCGGACAAGCGCACGGCAATTTGCAGACTTTTGAAGGTGGCTCAGCGGCCGGCAAGCAACACGCACAGCATCCACAGGCTGGTGATTTAGATACTGGCAATCCGCAGCAGGATATACCAACGGCGTCCGTAAATTCTGCCAACGACGGACATTCGGCATTGAAGATTAAGACTGCAGGAAACGGCGGACCTTGTTTTGACAACGCCGGTCACGCCAAATCAGCGGTTGTCACCCAACTTGGCGATTCCTTTCATTTCAAGAATGGCGCCGACAATACATCTTCAGACATACTTGACCCACAGCAACTGAACCACGGAAGTGGAGAAGCCTTTGGAGATGGTCAGCCTGCTGAGGGGCCGCTGCGGGTCCAGGATGCTGACCAGATTGATATTTCAAATGCGCACCACGATCACTGGCACGCCAATCTTCATGCAGCTCACGATTTGATTGTGTAGCAACAGAATGATCGAATGGTCGGGCCGCGGTTATGGGTGACCGTCGTTTCGCGGACGATCGGCACCGCGTTTTGATAGAACGCGACGTTGACGTTGTCCGCAACCGTACAATTGATTTTCAGCTTGCCAGCTGACTCCTCGATCAAGCCGGTTTGCCATACTCAATGCCCCAATAAGGAATCGGCACGCGGCAACGGCGTTCGTGGCTTTCAACGACAGTTCCAACGAGGAAACCGTCTGCCCCCTAAGTTGCCCCGTGCTCTATCGCGCAACTATAGGGGCATCTAATGCCATTATCGAGCGTAACTAAAGGATTATACTCGCTTTTAAAGGGAGCTGTTCTCCCAGTACCGGTCAAGCGGAAGCCTTAGGTCCGTGCGGACGCGGGCTTGCTTAGGCTGGCTTTGGGACAGAAGCAAATAGAGAGCTTTCGCGAGGTCTATTGGCGATGCTCTCGCGCCCGTGCCGCCGTGTCTCTGGTTGAGTGATTCACGGCGGTGACGTTGGCGTCGCTATCCCCCTCACGTCATTGGCAACGTCCATCACGCTGAACGAGATCTACGATACGCTCGAGGTGAGACCTCGGCCGCGCCTCCAGGTCGTCAAGAACGATCACACCAAGGGCACGTGATTGCGGGGCGCACGCAGTCAGCGAGCCCGCCGCAGGCGTCTGTTCTGCGCAAATCGATGATGAGTTGATCAGCTTGGCCCTTGATGGCCTGCGTAGCATCGCTTCGGCGGATCCGATCGATCGCAGACTCGCCCTGGTCGGCCGGCCGCTTCTGTGAACCGAAATCATCCCGATCCATGCCCCGAGGATAGGCGTGCGGACCAGGCCGGGTACCGCGCCGTTGTTTGAGGCGGCGGGCGCCCCTATTGCCGGAGCGCTCGCTCTCGGAAAGTCATGTCAAACTCACCGAGTAGACCGCACCGATCAGTACCACGACGATCGCCATGACGGTCAATACCACCTCTCTGCTCGAAACATCGCGCATATCACACCTTCCTTGCCTAGTCTGACACGTCCAAAACCGTGAGCGAGCGTGCGTGGTGGCCCGGAGTCTGAAACTCGATACTCTGACCAATCGACAGTCCGATTAGAGCGGCGCCGACGGGCGTGAGAATCGAGATACGCTTGCGTGTTATGTCGGCTTCGTGCGGATACACCAGCACCACATCCCGGACGTCGCCGGTTTCATCGTCGCAATAGCGCACCTGCGAATCCATGCGGACTATGCCGCGCAGTTCGGAAACGTCCGCGACCAGCTTTGCACGTTCCGTCTCGCGCGCGAGGAAATGCGCCGCGCGCGGGAAACGCGCCATGCTGGAATCAGCCAATGCGCTGAGGCGGCGCGCTTCGTCCCTCATGATTGCGATTGGCGGCAACACTGGTTCGCGCTGCTTCTTATTCTTGCCGTTGGCCATTTGCCAATTCTCCTCTGCATTCATGCGGCAGTCGGCCCCGGATCGGGGTCATCATAGTCGAACGCTGGAATGCGGTGCGGGAGAGCCAGGCGAATGACGTTCGGCCCCGACCGGCTCACTCGCTCGACCCGCACGATATTCATGCATCCGGCAACGAAGTACGGCATTTGATCTCCAACATGGAGCCCGATCAGCGCCGCGCCCAAAGGTGACAAGACTGAGATTTGAGCCAGATCGGGCGTGAGGTCCTCCGGCCAGGCAAGTTGCAACGTCTTTCGCGCGAAGCCCCAATTCGTCCAGTATGTCACCCAAGACCCGATTGTGACGATCGATTCGATATCCTCGGCGTCGTCCGGGACGATCCCTGCGCGATTGATTTCGACCATGAGGAAACCGGCGTCCATATCTCCTTGCTGGGCAGCGACGCGCGCGAGCTGCTCGAGGCGTGGATAGTCGGATGCAATCAGCGAGATGGCAGGTAAAGGCAACATGACGACCCCTTCCGTTCAAGACAACGCAGAACGAACTCCCGTGGGGAAATCGTTAGCAAGGCTTTTCGATGAGAAGAGAACCCGGACGGCGATACGATGTTGGCCGTCCGGCTAGGCTCCCGCGTGCAGACGTCCGGCGTGCAGGCAGAGCCGCTCAATGCGGACATCGATGTCGAGCGCGTAGGTCATGGTGAAAAATATAGCTCCTGCTTGCGTCCCCGCCATTGCGACGAAACCGCGCAGCGGGGAGGTTGTGCCCGCGGTGTCAGATGAAGAGTTCTAGCTGACTTGTGCCACCGCAAATATCAGTAAGTCGAGCACCACAGGATTTCTGCGGGGGAGCTCTTCAGTCCTTCCTCTCCCACCTGCAATTCGAGCAGATCGATGCCGGAATCGGCGTGATCCGCGTCGCGTGCCTACGACAAGAATGGTTCAATAAACGTCCTGACCCGAGAGCGTTACCACGGTCCGGATCATGATGCGAATGTCCAACCAAATGCTCCAATTTGTGACGTACCAGACATCGTACTCAACGCGTTTCTTCATCAGGCCGATGGTAGGTGTCTCGCCGCGAAGGCCGTTCACCTGAGCCCAGCCGGTGAGGCCGGGTTTGACGTGACGGCGACAGGCATAATTGCCAATCATCTGGTCGTAATAGTTGTCATGCGCGAGAGCGTGCGGCCGCGGACCCACCAGCGACATTTCTCCGCGCAGCACGTTCCACAGCTGAGGCAATTCGTCGATGCTGGTCTTGCGCAAGATCCGCCCGATCCTGGTAACCCGCGCATCCTGTTTGCTTGCCTGCTTGATCTCGGAACCATTCTCCGAGACCGTCATGCTGCGGAATTTCCAGATGTCGAACAACTCGCCGTTGAAGCCGCGGCGCGTCTGACGAAATATGATGCTACCCGGGGAGTCGAGCTTGACCAGGAGCGCCGTCATGACAAGCAAAGGGGCGAGGAACAACAATCCGAACGAGGCAAGACCAATATCGACGCCGCGTTTCAAGGCTCGCTCGCTGACCGAGAGAGGCGCTCGCTGGATTTCGATCGCGACTGATCCGCCAATGGGTACGAATGGCCGCGATACAAGGTCGGCGATCTCAAAATCCGGCAGCAGGCGAACCGGATCTGGCACCTGGCGCAGACATTGGCTTAGGTGTTGAAACAACGGCAGGTCGTTCCAATTGAAGGCAAGAAGAAATTCGTCGGCGCCTGCTGCGCGCGAAACTCGAATGATGGTCGTCAGCTCGCGCTCCATTGCTGCGTCGTCAGACTTTAGCGCGGCGTCCAGAACGAAGTGACGTACCACCTGAAAGCCGTTCTTGCGCAAGTCCTTGAAGCGGCTTGAAGTAAAGTCGAGCGGCTCGCCGCTGATCAGCACGACTCTTCGTTTGACGGAATGTCTTCGCGCGAAAGAAGAGTTCAAGGCGAGGCGCCAGATCGCGCGATGTGCGCCCAGACCGACAAGGCCGGCCGCTGCAAACAGAACGATGGTGATGCGGGACAGCTCGGCGGTCGATCTAAGCAGGAAAGCAGAAAATGCGAGAATCGCGAGTGAGAGAAGCCACACGGATGAGGCCTTACGCAACTGCCAGCTCGTATTGGCCAGACTGTGGTTATCGTAGCATCCTCTGAAAAAGGCGATCGCGACGAACGCTGTCGCCACAAGCAAAGCGACGCCGACCGAAAGTTCTCGCTCGGCCAGTGTTGCCATGAATTTGCGGTGAACTAGGTTGGCGGCAACATAGCTGAGCAGTATGAGCAGGAAGTCGCCTGCCATAATGGCAAATTGAAGCGGTCTTTGCAGCGAGACGCCGCGTCTTACCAACATCGAGGATGAGGACTTCGAACCGTATGTGGTTGATGACATGGAAGGCCTCATTCCAAAGACTGCACGCGGCAACGCACTAACGAAAGCAAGGGTATATTCAAAAGCCCACATCGAGAGACTACAAACCCGATGATATCGATGTAGCTCCTCGCGACATTTCGACGACAGAGATCGCGAGTATCAACTGCGTTAGGGTGCCTATCGCGGCGCCAAGGTCCGCAGACACGGCGAGGGTCCAGATGCAGTGCGCAGCGTGCCGGGGGCTGTAGCAGGAAGCGGAGACTCGACCAGGGGTGGAGGCGGGTCTGCGACAAACTGCGCGGTGCTACCCGAAAAGAAGTAGAGTGTGGACCAATCTGCGGAGAGCTCGACCCAGTTGCTGTTGCCGGCACCTCGATTATTGGCGCCGTTGTGCGGCGAGTCCGGAGAACGCCACCAGTCGGCCCCAACGTTGGCAACCACTTTCATTTCGGGGTCCGTCGTCTTCATGTCTATCTGGACGTAAACAGAATCGACAGCTCCGGCGGCGAAACCGCCGCGTCTCACGAGCCACATCAGGTCGTTGCGGCCGGGAGGGGGACCGTCAACAAGGGTGCCTCCATCCGTCTGAACTTCGATCTTCATCTGGACAGCAACGTTCTTGGGAGCCATCGCGTCAAAATGGGCTCCAACGATCTCGTTCTCTGTCTGGTCCTGCACCAGGATCCATTCCTTCGTGCTGCGAAGGCGTACATATGTCTTTCCGTTGGCGACGAGGATCTTGCCGTCCTTGTTCGGTGTGTTCGCCCCAAATTTGGGAAATACCGATGCCATTCCTGTGACGGCAGTGAAGTCGGCGGGAGGTTCGCCGTTCTCGGGCTTGGAGGCGCCGTTGCACCAGGAGGATGTCTTGGGGGCGCCGGCAGGATATGCCTGGCTATACCCAACGCTGTTTTGCGCGATGACACTCGTAGCGAGACTCACAGAGGTGACGGCGTCCGGTCTCCCGCTCGCCGCATCGGCCCTCTCGGTAGAGACGGCCAGAATTCCAATGAGGCCGAGCGACAGGAGCCAACCCGAGGCAGATCGCTCGAGGACGTAAATCATGCGTGCAATAGCGGCGGGCGGCGAGCAGGACGGGACAAAATGGCAAGTGTCAGACATGGACCGACCCATAACCAGTTAAACGTCTTCTCATTCGTAGGCACCGGGCGCGCGGCCGACTTGACGAACGTCAAGAATGGGATTTGCGATTCGGGATCGATCAGCCGCGTGTTGCTACGGGTAGCCTGTTTGACGTCGAAACCCTTCATTCTCGGATACAACGACGTCTGCGACGCTACGCTTATTCGCTCGCCCGAGACCGTCGATATAGCGCCGAGCCGGCGTTTCAATCACAAAGTAGGAGAAATAGGAGACAGCGAATATGATCAACCAGGAGACTATGCAGAACGCGGCCATCAGTCCGGGCGACGCGTGAAAGAGCTTGTCGGCGATCGCATTCATGACAATCAGAATTACAAGGGAATGCCACATATAGATCGAATAAGTGAGCTGGCCGAGGGGGGCGAGGCGCTTCACAAAAGTTGGTGCAATCCCCTGATCGGCCGCGATCGCGGTGATTGCGACGACATAGACGAGCCCTAGCGAGATGAGATGATGGGTATAGGTGATCATCGAGATCAGCAGCAGCGTCAACGACAATAACAGCATGCGCCCCGGTGCGGGAATTTGAACTTTGCGCCGGAAGTAGAACAGGCAAATGCCAATCATGAAGGAAGGGAGCGCCCGGAAAGGTGGCCACACGTCGACCCAGGAGCGTTCGACGGAATTCTGAGAGAGATCGACAACGATCATTGCGAAAAGAACAAGTGAGGCTGTCGCGAGAAGCCCAAACTTTGATCTGACCGCTGCCCAGGCGAAAAGCGGAAACATTAGATACATCACCATTTCCGCGCCAATCGACCAGGATACACTGCTGAACGAAATTCCGTTGCCGCAGGTCAACATCGCATTGAGGAGAAGGGCGGTTTCCGCGATGCATGTTGCTTCAAAGGATGGTTGATGATTTCCCGCCTTGCCGAGCACGACGAATCCCGACCAGACGATGATTGACGCCGCCAGCGTCAGCCAGTGCAGCGGCATGAGGCGACCGACACGTCGTTGGAGAAATGTCCCGTAGTCGGAAAGAGTGCCGACTTTTCCCTGGTAGACATGGGCGATCACAAATCCCGAGATTACGAAGAAGAGGTCGACGAACAGGGCGAGGCCGCTCGGTAGGGCCGACCGAGTGGCCGCCGGAAAGAAGAACTCAAACGAATGTCGAACAACGATCCCGATGGAGGCGATGAATCGGAGCAGATCCAGATGCAGCATCTCCTCGGACGCGACACGAAGAGCAGGCGCTTTCCACGAGTTGGCCGTCATGTTGTCACGCTCGGTTTGTTCGTTTGCGACTTGGCAGGTTGCTCCAGCGGACTTTGGCCAGTGCTCCCAGGGTCAGGGCGAAAGCCAAAAGACAGTCGTTCGACAACGCATGGAGTGTTGTGGTTGGATCGGCGAGCATGGCGCGTGAACTGGAGTTGGTAGACTGCTGCCAGGTCTCTTCCGCTAGAGAGGATCGGTCGGTTCCGCTCGCGGTGGTGTGTTTCTGCTCTTTGGAGGTGGGGGCAAGTTCACCCGGTACGTTTTGGATGGAATTCTCGCCGCTCCGCGTGGGTGTTGGAGGGCGCGTGGGCGGCACCTCTCTCACCAAGTCGCGCAGCGGCGGAGCTGGGTTCGCGCGAAAGCCATCAGCGCTCATGGAATAGAAACCGATCGTCTTCCACTGGGTCGAAAGTTCGATCCAGTTGCTGCCACCGACGCCTGGATTGTTGCTGTGGTCTTCGAGATAGGGCGCTCGCGTGTTGCGCCACCAGTCGGCGCCGACCATGGCCACGAGATGCAGGTTCGGATCGGTAACCCTCATCTCCATCTGGACATAGACGGCATCCACAGCGCCGGCCGGGTAGGTTCCGCGCGCCTTGTACCAAAAATGATTGTTGTAGCCGGCCGGAGGCGCATCGAAGGCGATCGTCGCGCCCCCCAAAAGGGTGGCCTTCATGGGAATGGCAACATTGCCAACGAAGTCCGGGACGAAATGTCCTCCAGTCAATTGCGTTCTTGATTGGTCCTGGACCAACGTCCACTCGCCGGCGTGCTTGATGCGAACATAGGTCTTGGCGTTGGCGACCTCGACCGCCGCGTCGGGATTTGAATACGGCGGTGTCCCCACCTTGGGATAGACTTGTCCCCAGCCTTCGACCGCGGTGAAATCCGCGGGTGGCGACCACAGCCCGCCATCATTCCAGCCCTGGTACCAATTGTAGCTCGGGGGCACGCCTGCCGGAAAGCCTTCGCTGCTTCCGGGGGTATTCTGTTTGATAAGATCGGAAATCGAGAAATCCATCAACTAGCTTCCTTGCTCATGCGCTAGACGGATTGCGTGCCAGCCATTTCGGCGCCGTAAACCGGCCCGCATAGGAGAAGAACAGGGTCATCGACGTGAAATTGTCGATCAGGTTTTCGGATAGGAAGTAGATGAGAAGCACCGTGTACATGGTCTTCGCCGCCCGATCCTTCAGCGAAAATACGATGCTGAAGACGAAGACGACGAAGACCATGAAATTCAGAAGTCCATACTCTGCCAAGACGCGCAAGTAGTCGTTGTGCGGCGGCAGCGGCAAGACGGTGAGGACGCCGGTCTGACTCGCGCCATATCCGAACAATATTCCACCGAGTCCGAGCGACGAATATATTTGCCAGATGTTCGTCCAGTGGGTGACGCGGAAGAACGCGGACATGTCCGTCGTTCCGGTCAAATCGATCAACTGTTTTGTCGACATTCGAGCGACGGTGCTCGGATCGAGGCTCCAGATCAGCGCGATTGCGTTCAACCCGGTTGTCAGTCGATCCAGCGCGCCGACGGCGTAGGCCGCAACGCTGGCGCATGCCAGCAAGATGAGCGCGACGAAGACCTGTGGCCGCAAGGGAAAGAAAGACCAGAGGCCGATCGAGATGATGGTCGCCAGGGCTGGACCAACACGATTCATGATGGCAGCGTTGATGAACTGCGCGACCAGGACCTTGTTTCCGAACCAGGGAGACAAGGCAAAGAACAGGGCCGAGAAGTACAGCGCCGCCGTGTTTGTGTTCGGAAAGTATGAGAACACGTCAGGATATTCGATGCCGGTGTAAACTTGAGTGTGACCGATCACCTTAAACACGAGCGGTAATGCCGCGAGCAGATAGATGCAACGCTTTTCGTGCGGCTGCACCGGCTCGGCCATACCGCGGCCAGCTACGTAGAATGAGTAGATCGAGACAAGCTTCAACCCATCGGATAGCTCGAAAGCGCCAAAGTTCACCAGGTAGCTCGCGCTTGTGAAGATGCAGGCGAGCGTCAACAGGGCATTGTAAAAGTAGCTTCTCTCGTTCGCGATCAGCACGTGGCGCGCAGACCACAGGATCAGAAGCACACATGTCGAATTGCTCAGGACGTTGAATACCGTCGAGCCGGTGAAATGGTAGAGAAAGGTCAGGCAGTTCAGGAACACGAGGCCAAAGCAGGTCACCACGAAGAAGCGACTCCGCATAGTCGTCGAACCGGAAGCGAGGTGCGGTGTACCCTCTCTTCCCAGAGCTAGATCGTTCACAGCAGGCGTACTCCGCGCTTCTGACCTTTCGGTTCCGCGTCGCCCCTCCGAACGGGAGCGCCCTATCCGGGACCGACCTGTCGGATCAACATGTCGGGAATTGCCAAGTCTGAGTTGACGTTCGTCAATACCCGCCCGAACGCTTCGGTGGACCTTAAGCTGTCAGAAGAATTGGAGTCCGACAGTGGAACGTGGCACGAGCAATGTACTAGCCAGCGCGTTCGGTCTGTTATGGCGTCGGCAATGGGTCATATATCTATGCCTGTTTCTGACGTCCGGCGCGGCCTTTCTTTACTACGCTGCGGTTGGAGACCGCTACGAAGCATACGTCTTGCTTCGTGCAGGGCAGGGGATCAAGGAACGATCTTCCAGTAACGCGACGGCCACGCCGTTCGGGGAGGGCGTTGACCTTCAAAGCCGAATGGAATCACTGTCGCGCATCGCCAAGATCGATCTGGTCATCCTGGAGGCGGCGAAGAACGTCGGTTACGAGAGACTATCGTCCGACTCAAACCCGACGCTTCTTGCCAGATTTATGGCGTGGGGAAGCGAGATTGATCTTCGAGACGTGTTCGCCAAACAGACTGCAGAACCTAAGGCGCAGGCGAAGCCGGCTGACGAGACGGAAGAGGACATCGAGCGCAACCAAGCGGGCATTCTCAGCTTGCGAGACCGCGTGAATGCGAAGCAGGAGGGGCGCTCCGATCTATTGAGGATAACGTTCCGTCACAAGGATCCGGTGGTCGCCGCGAGCTATCTGAACGAGCTCGCGAACGCGTTGGTCACCGTGCAAAGCCTCGACGTGCAAATGCCAGGTGCACAGGAGTTCTTCCAGCAACAAACGAAGCGGCTGGAGGAGGACGCCGAGATAGCGGCTGCAGAACTGAAGCGCTTCTCCGTCGAGGCCTCGATCTATGCCGTCGACGAACAGCGGCAGCTGCTTCTCAAACGGGCCAGTGATCTGTCTGCGCTGATCGCCACGACGCGAGGAGCGATCGAGGACAAGAAGGGACAGAAACTGTCGGTCGCCGACCAATTGGCCATATTGCGGCCAGTTGCGCAGAACAAGGCCGTCAGTCGGATGGTAACCACCCTCGGAGGGCAGGATGGCCGTAAGGGTCTTGACCCGGTCGCAAAGCCGCCGGAGCAATTTGAGGAGCAGCCGCCGTTGCTTCTGATCAAGGTTTACCAGGACAACATGGCAACGCTGATGAAGCTGAATGCCGAACTCAATGGGCAGATGGAGCTTCTGAATCAACTCGGAACTGAGCTCGAGAAGGTAAACAAGGAGCTGGCGTCGCTTTCCGCAAAGGAAGCAGAATACGGGAGATTGAAACGAGTTCTCACAACCGCGTCGTTGGCCGCCGCACAGTATGCAACTCGTATTCTCGAAGAGCAGATAAGCTCCGAAGTCGCCAAGAAGAGCCAGCTCTCCAGTCTTAGAGTGGTGCAGAAGGCGATAACGCCAACAGCGCCGGTGTTTCCGCAAGTCTCGCAGCTTGTCGCATTGGCAGTCGCTGGCGGAATTCTGCTTGGCCTAGGCGGCATCTTCGGTCCCGAGCTCGCCAAGAGCACCATGTATCCGGCGTCAAACCCGGTCACCGCCGTTGAGGATCACGATCCGATAAAGAACTTGCTGATGGCCGTTCAAAGAGGGGATGGGGTGAGGGGGCTTCATCCCGTCGGATGGGCTGACCACGAGGAAAACGGCGCCGGGATTGGCGCACGATCACCCAGAATGCCTCCGCTGAAGGGGTGAGTAGAATAGTGCCATGTGACGCGTCGGTAGCCGTTGCCGGTACCAAGGGTATTCCTCGACATGAAGATATTCAGCATTTGTTGCGTTCGAGACGAGAACGATATTGTCGGCGAGACGTTGAAAGCGGCTCTCGAATGGAGCGATCGGATCTTCGTTTTTGACAATGGAAGCGTCGATGGAACCTGGGAGACGCTTCAAGACCTCGCGAATTGCTATCCCATGATCGAGCTTGTTGGCCACGACGATCGGACGTTCACCGATGAGCTCCGTGGGGAAATATTTGAAACGCGACGGCACGTAGCGTCGCCGGGGGACTGGTGGTGCAGGCTCGATTCAGACGAGTTCTTTATCGATGATCCGGCGCAGTTCCTTGGGAGCGTGCCCCAAAGCTATGGCTTCGTTCTCTCGGCGACAATGAATTTCTATTTCACGGACGCCGATTTGAAGAACTACGAAGAGAATCCGGCTGAGTGGCTCGCCCGCCCCGTGCAGGAGCGGCTGAGGTACTATCAGAACAACTGGAGCGAACCGCGATTCGTTCGCCATCGAGGCGATCTCCGTTGGGGCGGACTGATCTGGCCACACAATCGCGGACGGACTGCTCCATCGCGGATACGTCTAAAGCATTTCCCATATCGCTCGCCGGCGCAGATATCCAAGCGACTGGCGATACGTCAACAGCAACCGGGGTTGTTCAAGCACGAGGCGAACCGAGCGCTTGCGAAGGGCTTGCAGCCTGACTGGGTGGAAAAAGGTCCAATACCCGTGCATGAGCTGGCCTCCTGGCGCGATCGCGTGAGAGAAGCCGATGAATGCGACGTTGATCGGGGCGATGGAATGTTCTTCACGCGCGATGATCTGATGCCGCCACTTCCATCGCCGGCCTTGGACCTGGTGAAGGTCGGCCTGCGGCGGACCCGGGTAGGGAGAGCGATTGTGTCACCGCTCCTGAGATGGCGTCGAAGCCAATTCGGCAGGCGGTGAGCCGTCTGTCCCACCCGCGCAATATCAACGGCCTAACCGAGCTGGACCAAAACTGACAGGAGCAGAGACATGGTGGTGAAAGACCGACTGAAATCGTTCGTGAGGTCAGCAGGATACGAAATTCGCCGTCATCATCCGAATTTGGCGGAGTTCCTCCGATCCCGTTCCGTAAGCCTTGTTCTGGACGTCGGAGCGAACGAGGGCCAGTTCGTACACGATCTCAAATCACAAGGTTACACAGGGAGGATCGTGTCCTTCGAGCCTGTGGTTGATGTGTTCAAAAGACTAGAGAATAGGTGTGGGCCCGATCAGAAATGGGAGTGCCGAAATTTGGCGCTGGGCGATATCAACGGCATCATCCAGATCAATGTGAGCAAGAACACGGCCATGAGCTCGATAGTCAGCCAGACCGAGATCGGCCAGAACAGTATCTACGAATCCCAAGTGGTTCGCATCGACAAGGTCCAGATCGCCACGCTCGATTCGATATTTGAGGAGTTCGTCGCCGAGCGTGTTTTCCTGAAAGTTGACACGCAGGGATTTGAGCAGAGCGTCCTGCGTGGAGGTGCAAACTCGCTTCATCGCCTGCTTGGCGTTCAACTCGAATTGCCCTTGATCCATCTTTATGAGGATACCTGGAAGTTCGACGAGGCACTCCGCTTCATGCGAGAGGCTGGCTTTACGCTGAGCCAGTTGCGCCCGGTGACCTACTACTCCCAGGATCCCGCGTCGCTTCTCGAGGTAGATTGTGTATTCAGGCGGACTCATTACGCTGATGATATCAGCTACGACTAATTGCTGAACATTCCCGACATTCCTGAGATCGCCCTGAATCTGCAATTAGGCGCCAACTCGGCGAGAATAGGCGTTCGAGATCGGGAAGCCGAACAGCAACCAGTAGCGCCATAGTGCCATGATAAGTGACGTCAACAGGATTGCCGCGCCGGCGCCATGGAGTCCGGCGAACGGCAACAGCGCCAATTGTGCTATCACCAGAACGCCTACCGAGGTCAGGTTCGTGACCGTCGTCAGACGGTCAAGATGCGCTGTAAACAGAGCCAAGGCGCCGAAATCGGCCATATAGCGAACGGACAGTCCAGCTACGATCAGCCAGAATGCCGACCACTGGGCGACGAGCGCGGGCTGAGCGATCCATGGCAGAAGGACCTGGAAAGTAATTCCGACCGCCGTGCTCAGCGCAACAGTCGCGAGCGCGGTTCTCTGCAGGAAGCGCCACGCCAGCTGACGGTGCGCCGAGGGGCCGCTAGTCCGATATGCGCTGATTAGCGATGGGCGCTGCTTTTGCTGAAGAACCAGAGACAGGAAGGTGGTTGCGGAACTGCCAACCGTCCAGAAAAGGAAGTAGACGCCGGCGACTTTCAGTCCCAGGAACAGTGTGATCAGGTAGCGGTCGATGTATTGGCTCGTAATAAAGCCGAGGTCGCTCAACAGCATGAGGAAGGACTTTCGGATCGCGTCGGTGATCACTGCAAGCCGGAGCGGCCGGGAGAACGATGTCAGCCATGGCCATGACCGGCTCAGGAAGGCGAACAGCCCCACCGAGGCTACGCCTCCCACCAACCAGAAGCCGAACAGATACGGAAGCGATCTGAAGCTGGTGTCCCAAACGGCGAGCGGAACATAGATGAGGATCCAGGCTGCGCCGCGAATGAAGCCGATGGCGTTTGCCCAGACGTGGCGCTGCAGGCTTGAAAGGAGGTAGAAAATGTCGTTGCCCACATGCTCGAACATGATCACGCCGACGATGATGATCCAGAGAGGCGGAGTGCCGAGGAGGGCGGTTACCAGCGTCGCGATCGTCAGAAGAACCGTGTAGGCAAAGGCCACGAAGCACCAATAGTGGCGCATGCTGTCGATCATTTCGCTGGTGGAGGCCGTTACGGCGTCGCGCATCAGCAGGTGGTTCATACCGAGATTGACCACGATCGGCACGGCTGCGATCGCGCCGGCGGCGAGGCCATAGAGACCCAGCGACGACAGATCAAGATAGCGGGCAATGAACAGGGCAAGGCCGAATTTGCAGCCCATGACGCTCGCCCGCATGGCCATGACCATTAGATCGACGAGGAGGCGGCCGGGTGAGTCGGGCAAGACTGGTGTGCTCATGATGCAGGCAATGAATCAGGCATAACGGATCACCATCGCATTCATCTCGCGTCCGGTCCGCTCGATCGGAAAACCAATGACTTTCGGGGGTAGCCTATTGAGGCAAGAGCCGGCCGAATTTGAGAGGCATCAATAACGGTTTAGGCCGACAAGCTGTGGCCGACCGTGCGATTGCTGTCAGGCTCGTGGGTCCGGAGACGGGCGACAATTCGTGCCGTTACCGTCAAGCGAGTTGTTCCGGGGTGCTACGCCTCAGGCGACGCAGGCGGACTGCGAGAAACGGCGGACAAAGGGCGACAGCAACGAAACGAAGGACGGCTTGCAGGCTCACGCCGTGGAGGTCCCGGCGAAATTGCCAAGCCACGCTCGACATCTCCACTATGCTCGCACCGCCCTTACGAAAATCTGTCAGCGTGATCAGTCCCCGACGGGCAAAGCAGCGCCGGGCCTGGAGCTGAATGGTCTTGCGCAGCTGTGTGTCCTGGACACTGGATTCCGCGGTCTGCGCGATCAAATCGGCGACCTTGCGTCCGTCGTGCAGAAGCTGCTCCACCCCCAATCGAGCCGTCTCGGAATCGTCGTGATAGGTGTAGGTCGCGCAGGCCTCGTTGATGAGACCTGCTTTGCCGAGAAGTAGCAGCGGCGCCCATGCGGCGACGTCGGCTGTGTGCGGCAGATCCAGCGGGATGCCGCCGCGCTCGCGCAGGAGGGCAGTGCGCATCACCACGCCGCATACGTTAACGGTGATCTGGTCGGTCAGGAACGCATTCAGAATCGTGGTGCCGTCCCGAATGCCGGTATCGAGAGTCCGACTGACGCGCGGCGGGCGCGTCTGGCCGAGCGAGGCCGCATGTAGATTGCTTAGGGTAATGACGATTGGAAGTTGCGGGTGTTGGTCAATGAGGGCCACGCATCGCTCGAGCAGGGACGGCATTATTCTGTCGTCATCGGAGACGAGGATGATGTATTCGCCTCGGGCATTCGCGAGACATGCATTCCAATTCGGGAGCAGGCCGATGTTCGTTTCCTGGGTGATGACGCGCAATCGTGGGTCGCTAAATTCGTCCAAGGTCTGTGCGGTATCGTCTGGCGAAGCATTGTTCGAAACGAGAACCTCGAAATGAGGGTAGGTCTGCGCCAGGGCTGACGCGATGCATCCCTTCAATAGGGCGGCCCGGTTATACGTGGGAATTGCAATCGTCACGTAGGGATGGCTTGTCGTGGCCGAAGGCATACGACTCGCGATCGCATTCGCATGGTTCGAGGGCAGACACTCCCTGATATTTGCCGAATGTGTCATGGAATTTCGATTGTCAGACGTGTGGTCGCGGCAATCGCCATGAGACGCTCGATCCGGTATTGCTTGGTTCCCGATCGGAAGCGAACTTGCTGGAATGCACGGCCGGCTCCTCCCACGTGTGAAATCGCACAAAGGCGTCATGGACGGCGAACGGCATCATTCTGGGCGCGCCCGGCATCATCTAAACTGCAACAGACGGGGGCCGAGTTGACGGCTATCAATTCCGTCGGCCGTTGTTCGCCAGGCCGCGGCTGCTTGCGTGAGGGTTCCGCGCGGGCGGGCGCAAAACAAAAATGCGGGGGCCGTGAAACGGCGCCCCGAGGTTTTGTCTATCCCATTGCGAGAAAACTAGTGTTGGGCAGGCAACGAGAGCGTCTGCACGAGTGAAGCGTTCGGATCGACCGCGAGAGGCCCGTTCGTCACGGCGCCGGCTGTGGTCGCATCGGTCGCGGTATACTGGCTCAGTAGCGCGAACGCCTGATTTGCACTGCTCAGCAGGGACGCCGAGGCAGAGCTCGCGGGCTTTGCAACCAAAGATACATTGTCATAGAGCGCGCCGAGCCCGTCACTGCCTTGGCCCGCAACCTCGCGGAATGTCACGCGATCCTGTCCGCCCGTACCGGTCACCGTGAAATCATAGTTTTGCCAGGTGCTGTCGGGCGGAACGACCCCAAGGACCGAGCCATTCCAGAGGACTTCGATCGAGCAGGTCGAGCTTGTGAAGCCCGGCCGCGAGCGCGCATCGAAGGAAAGAACGTATTGCTGGCCGGCCACGGTTTCCACATCCTGGTACAGTCCGTCGCGAGCTCCGGCATAGTCCAATTCGCCGTAATTGACGCCATCACTTGCTTTCACGCCGTTCAGATTATTCCAGAGCTCGATGGTTCCGCCACTGATGGCGTGCCAGCCCGGAATAGCATCGAAGGCCCCCCAGCGGCCGGCTTGGAGGGGCGCCAGCGAAGATGACTCGAATGATCCGTTCACCAGGAGATTCTTATCCGCCGCTTCCGGTAGTGAAGCGGCGGGCGTGGCGACGGTGAGTTCGATATTGTCATAGAGGGCACCCAGGCCGTCGCTACCCTGGCTGGCTACCTCGCGGAAGGTAAGGCGATCGTTGCTGCCGGTGCCCACGACCTTGAAATCATAGGTGTCCCAACTACTGCTAGGCGGAACGGTCGCAATGACTGAGCCATTCCACAACACTTCGATCGAGCAGGTCGCGCCGGTGAAGCCGGGTCGTGACCGCGCATCGAAGGACAGTTGATAAACTTGTCCCGCGACGGTCTTGACGTCCTGGTAGAATCCATCTCGCGCGCCGGCATAGTCGAGCTCGCCAAAATTGCCGCCGTCGCTGGCCTTGACTCCACCAAGATTGTTCCAGAGCTCGATCGTGCCGCCGGAGATCGCGGTCCAGCGGGACACCGACTGGTAAGCTCCCCAACGGCCGCCAGCGAAAGGCGCCAAGGACGTTGCCTCGAACGACCCGTTGACCAGCAAGTTCTCTCCAGCTGCCGGAGGTGAGGTGACGGGCGCGCTCACCGTCACATTCAGGGCAGCAGATTTCGTGCTGACGTTGCCCGCAGCGTCAGTGGCCATCGCAGCAAAGGCATGGTTCCCGGCAGCCAACTGGGCTGTTGTCAGGCTCCAGGCGCCGCCCGCGTCAGCTTTGGTCGTGCCAATCACGGTCGTTCCCTCAACGACCTTAACCGTGCTGCCCGCTTCCGCCGTGCCGCTCAACGTCAGTTGCCCGGTGTTCGTCATCTTGGCCGCGACGGTATCCGGTGTGAATGCCGTGATCCTGGGGGCCACCGGCGCCAGCGTGTCCACAAGGATACTGCGAGCAGCGGATTTTGAACTGACGTTGCCTGCAGCGTCGGTGGCGGTTGCGGTGAAAGCATGATTGCCGTCCGGCAATTGGGCTGTGGTCAGGCTCCAGGTGCCGCTCGCACTGGCCTTGGCCGTGCCAATCACGGTGGTGCCCTCAAATACCTTGATGGTGCTGCCCGCTTCTGCCGTTCCGCTCAACGTCAATTGCTTGGCGTTGGTGACGTTGTCTCCGGCGGTACCTGTATCCGGCGTGAGTGCGGCGATCGTGGGCGATGCCGGTGCCAACGTGTCGGAAGGCTCGACTGGAGGTGAAGATCCAAGCAACGGCGGAGGCAAGTCTGCCTGGAACGCCGCAGTGCTCAGGGAATAGTAACCGATCGTCTTCCACTGGGTTGATAGCTCAACCCAGTTGCTGCCTCCGACACCTGGATTGTTGCTGTGGTCGGCAAGAAACGGAGCCGTCGCGGTGCGCCACCAGTCCACGCCGACCATGCCCACCAGTTTCGCGTTGGCATCGGTCGTCCTCATGTCCATCTGGACGTAAACGCCGTCGACCGTACCGGCCATGTAGGTCCCGCGCGATCCATACCAGAAATGATCGTTGTATCCGGTCGAAGGCGCATCAAAGCTCGCCGCTCCGTCTGACAGGCGAGTCACCGTCATCGGATAAGCTGAGTTACCAGCGAAATCAGAGACGAAATGTCCGCCTCCGATGCCAAGCTTTGACTGGTCCTGGACCAGCACCCACTGGCCGGTCTCCTTGATATGAACGTAGGTTTTTGCGTTCGCGACTTCGACGTCCGCACCTGGGGATGCCGGAGCGCCTTCCTCCGTATAGACCTGCCCCCAACCTTCGACCGCGGTGAAGCCGTCAGGCGGTGTCATCTGACCACCGGGATTCCAACCCTTGTACCAACTGTAGCTGTGCGGAACACCGGCAGGATACCCTTCGCTCTGCCCAAGCGTGTTCTGTTTGATCAGCTCCGATAACGAAATCCCCATTTCACTTTCCTAGTCGTTCGAATGCGTGGATGTGAGACAGCATTCAAGGCTGCCCGCGACGTGCGGGGACAGAAGGTACGATCGACGTCACGCCGTTCGCGCCAACTAAACGCTGTTTCTGCTGATACTCGAAAGTTGCAAGAACCGGCCGGACGCCCTGCGGCCATCGTCTCGCATTACCGAAATCGGACTTGCCGAATCACCTTGAGCCTTTCCAGAAAGCATGAACCAAGCCGCAGTAAAGTTCAATCGACGCGCCGCAACGAAATTTTCGCAGCTTCCGTGATTGCACTCATTTTGAGCAATGGTCGTCAGCGCAACGACCTGCAAATGCAACCCGGCGCATTCGCGAGTTCACGCTTGCAACAGAATCTGTCGTCAATGTGATTGATTTGTTGCGGAATGGGGTGGCAGTGAGGCGTTCTCTCATCATCACCGTCTAATGGTGACGTTTGCCGCTTGAGGCAGCAGGAGCTGTTTGATCACCACGTTTGCTATCACGAGGAAATACCGGCTGTTTTTGTGTTTCGCTCGCTGTGGTGTGGTCGCATGTTGAGCGCATTGCGTCGAATTGTCCCGCCTCGGTGAGACGCATGCCGCTTCTGACATTTGAAGCTTTGAGCATCGACCCTTCGACGAGTGCGGTGGTCGAAATCCGTGCGACGAGAGGTGTCCGCATCTCTTATTGTTGCACCGCTCATTATTGAGCATCGTCAACTCGATTGGAACGGTTGGGTCTAAGCGAGAGGGATGGCGTCTCTTCTGTGGTTCGCCGAAAAGGGTTCGAGACGGAAGGCATCACGTGATCGGCTTTCGTGCACAGACCGGAATTTCGAATGTTCTATCCGACTGGCTCGATCTTGCGCGCGGCCTCGCTGCCGTCGAGGTCCTGGCATTCCATTCCTATCAGTTGATGTTCATGGAGAAGCTGCCGGGCGAGGGTTACGACCCGGCAATGAGAGCGGTCTATTCCATTCTGTGGGCAGCAAGCGCGAATGGCCCCGCGGCTGTTCTCGTGTTCTTTGTTTTGAGCGGTTACCTTGTGGGAGGGCCCGCTCTGGTTAGAGCCTTGCGAGGACGGCCGAACGCTGTCGACTATTTCTCGGCGCGCTTATCGCGCCTCTATGTCGTGCTCCTGCCCGCGCTGACGATATCCTTCTGCCTCTATATCTCGGCGCGGCAGTCAGCGGGGTGGCAGGTATATGTGTCCTCGCATCAGGACCTCTACAACAATGCGATCATCTTTCACGCACCTGTTGGCGCAGCCGCTGCGATCTGCAACGGCCTGTTTCTCCAGACGATAGCCTGTTCGGAATTCGCAGGAAATGCCGCCCTCTGGAGCTTGTCGAACGAGTTCTGGTACTATGTGCTTTTTTTTGCGCTGATTTCGGTGCGTAAGAAGCCAGCCTACATCGCGATGATCGTCACGGTCTTCGGGCTGTTTGCGCTCGCCGAACACCATGACACCGGCGGCACGCATGTCGGTCTGAAGTTTGTCTTCTTTTTTTTCATCTGGTGCCTCGGCGTGATCGCCTATGCGGTGGTTGCGCCGGCCTGGGCGTGGTGTGGCGGCTTCCTCTTGAGCATGATGGCACTGTATTTTCTCACATTGAAGGGCCTCTTCCCTCAATGGGCCTCGTTCAGCATGTCGGTCGGATTAGGCACGGCCGCATTCATTGTTGGCGCAGACCATCTGAAGGTGTCGCTGCCTTCATTTCTTCGAGCCGGCAGGGAGCTCGCAAAGTTCAGCTTCTCGCTCTATGCGATTCACTATCCGATCCTGCTGCTCCTGAACGTCACCGTTGCCAGTGATCGCCAGGAATTCACGCTGGCCTCGATCGGGCTTAACGCAAGTTTCATCCTGGCCTGCCTGTTCATAGCGGCAATCTTCTATTTCGTTTTTGAAAGCCGCACCCCAACGATCCGTGACTGGTTGAAGGCCAAGATGCTTCTCGGCTGGACGGGCGGCCGTCTGCTGCATCCGACGGTGGTTGTTGACGCCGCCGCTCTGCCATACGCATTCGCATCTGATCGTGCCACGGCGCCCCCTGCTGCTGCTGGAGCCGGACCGTCCTTGCCGTCGGCTGCCTCTGGAATGCCGCTGAAGCAGGCAGAACCGTCGCGAGGGCACCTTGCAGCGGTTGCAACTCGAGTCCCGATGGCATTGCTCAACGACGGTCATGTATTGCCCCAACTCGGCTTTGGAGCCTGGCAGATCGACAACGCGATTGCGCCGCAAGTCATCACATCCGCGATCAACGCAGGCTATCGCTTGATCGACACTGCTGCAGATTATGGAAACGAGAGCGGAGTTGGCGCGGCCCTGAAGCGGGTAAGAAACCAGTTCTACATCACGACGAAGCTTCGCAATGAGGATCAGGGATACGATCGGACAATGCGTGCGTTCGACGCAAGCTCTGCCAGGTTGCAACTCGACGTAGTCGATCTCTATCTGATCCATTGGCCATGCCCTCAACGGCGGGCATATATCGAGACTTGGCGCGCGCTCATCGAGCTCCAGAAGCAGGGACGTGTCCGGTCGATTGGTGTATCGAACTTCATGGCCGATCATCTGGAACGCATCGTGCATGAGACCGGCGTCGTACCGGCGGTCAATCAGGTCGAGCTGCATCCAGCGTTCCAACAGCGCGAGCTACGAAATTTCCACGAGCGCTATGGCATCGTCACTCAGGCATGGAGTCCGCTTGGGCGGGGCGCGGCTCTCACCAATCCGAGAATATTGGCCATCGCAGAGCGGTGCGGCTGTTCGCCTGCGCAGATCGTGCTTCGCTGGCACTTCGAAAATGGCACGATCGCGATACCGAAATCGGCAAACGCGGCCCGCATGGCCGAGAACATCGACGTGTTCGACTTTGATTTGACCAGCGACGACCACGCGGTCATTTCGAGGCTCGATCGGCCTGATGGAAGGATCGGCCCCGATCCTGCGACCTATGGGCAAATGGGTTTATTTCGTCGACTGACCCGTCGCCTCTCGAGGACTTGAGGCAGCTCGGGTTTTGTTTTCCGTGGCTCCCCCGGTTGGCTCATATCGCTCAGTTTGTCGGAGCCGGCGGCTTGGCAGGCGCAGTACCGGCTTCAGCAGGGCGGCGAAACAGCAAACCCCACGCGGTTACGAGCATATACCGCACTCGATCCACGAGCATTGAGACGAACGCCAGGATCGGCTTCTTCCCCGCCATCACCCTGGATTCGAGCAGATGCCAGGATGCAATCGCGAAGATCGAAGTCACGGCAAGGCTGATCCCAAAATTGACGTACCAAATGCGGTAGTTCGGCAGGAGCTGAGCAACTGTTTGCTGAACGGGAAACCCGTAAAGATAGATGCCATACGAGTAATCGGCCACCCGGGTGACAGGTCCGACGTTGAAATTGAGTAGCCCGAGATAGACCGTGAGGTAGCTGACGAAGAGTGCGGCCAGATCCTCTCCGGCGCGGTTCGAGGCGAGCACGGAAGCAATGAAGCCTACAAGGCTGACCAGCAGCAGCCAGCGCGAAAACACGATCCGGGTTCGATTCAGGAACAGCGCCACTCCGCACAGGAAGGCGAGAACTAGCATCCGGCCCGGAGGAGCGGCAGGCGAGGCGGGCTTCCCGCCAACAATGTCACGCAGCGCCAATGCGCACACGACGAACAGGACTGCGAACAAGAAGAGCCGGTGACGCCTCGTCAAGCCGATTAACGCAGCCGCACTGATGGCAACATAACATTCGAGTTCGTGCGGAACGGTCCAAAGCTGGCTGTTGACCATGTTTGGCACGGGCAAGTCGGAAAATACGCCGGGCAAATAGAAGTGAACGTCACCGATTGCATTGAGGAAATAGCGAAGGAAGTCGGGGTCGGTGAAATATTGCGACAGGGCGAGGTTTGTGAAGAGCGGGCCGATCAGCATAGCCGAGATCACGACTTCTGCAGTCAGGGCAGGGAATATCCTGATAACCCGCAGCGTGACGAACGCCGGAAGGCTGTTCCGCTCGAGGCTTCCTGCAACGAGGAATCCGCTGAGGGCAAAGAAGGCGGGGACGATAAGCCAGACAACGGGCTTCAATGATCCACCATAGAACCATTGCTCGGCGGGCAAACCGTAGCAAACCGCGACTGAGTGCCAAAGGATGACGGCGACTGCCAATGAGATGCGCAGGAGATCGAAACCCGCGGGCCGTCCCTTCGCCGCTTCCCACTTGTCACCGATCGATGTCATCGCGTGTTCTTCCGGGGTGGTAGGCGTTCGCCTCGATCTTTGAATATCGGCAGCGCAGATCGGCAAGTTGATGAACGTCAAATCGCTACGCACGCGAACGCTTGTGATGACGCGGTGAGCGGCATCAACCGATGTCGTTCTGCCGAGTTGACGGTCATCAACTTGGTCGTGCCCCAGCGAACTACGGTCCGAACTGCGCCATCCGAAAATGCATCTGCGCATGTTTCGGTCGGGAACCTAGGACAGGAGATCCCTATGAAGGTTGTTATTCTCGCCGGTGGCTACGGTACGAGATTGAGCGAGCAGACTTCGGTGGTACCGAAGCCGCTGGTTGAGATCGGTGGCCGTCCGATCCTGTGGCATATCATGAAGCTGTATTCCCATTACGGCCTCAACGAGTTCGTCATCTGCTGTGGCTACAAGGGCACGGTGATCAAGGACTATTTCATGAGCTACTTGTCTCACCAGGGAGACTTCACGCTCGACCTTCAGCGCAACCGCATCGAAATGCATCGAAACGGATCGGAGCCCTGGAAGGTGACGCTGGTCGATACCGGAGAGAAGACGATGACCGGCGGGCGCCTCAAACGCGTGCGCGAGCATCTCGGGAATTCGACCTTCTGCATGACATACGGCGATGGCGTCAGCGACGTCGACATACGTGCGCTAATCAAATTCCACCATCAGCAGGGCGCCCTGGCGACGGTCACCGCGGTCCAGCTGCCCGGCCGCTTTGGCGCGATCAATCTCTCGTCTGACCGCCCCCGCGCGGCCGGCTTTCGCGAGAAGGACGCGAGCGACGGTCAGGTCATCAACGGAGGTTTCTTCGTTGTCGAACCTCAAGCCCTCGATCTCATCGACGACGACAGTACGAGCTGGGAGAACGAGCCGCTCGCCCGTCTGACCGAGCAGGACCAACTGGCTGTCTACAGGCACCATGGCTACTGGCAGAACATGGACACCTTGCGCGACAAGGCCATTCTGCAGGATCTCTGGGATACCGGAGATCCACCCTGGTGCGTCTGGAACAGGGGCGGCGCCGCAAATGGAAGCACCAAGGTATCGCACCCCGCAATCGCCGATCGGGCAACAATCTGAGGAGATGAAGCAGATGCGCGTTCTCTTCACTGGAGCTGACGGATATATCGGTGCGGTGCTCGGCCCGAGACTGCTTGAGCACGGTTACGATGCGATCGGGATCGACACGGGCCTCTACCGCCGCGGCTGGCTATTCGATGATGGCAGGACACGGCCAATGGTCATGTCCCGCGATACGCGGCAGTTGTCACTGTCTGATTTGGAGGGGTTTGACGCTGTGGTGCACCTCGCGGAGCTCTCTAATGATCCGCTGGGAGAGAATGATCCTGCGATCACGATGGAGATCAACCATCGCGGCTCCGTGGAATTTGCCCGCAAGTGCAGGGAGGCGGGAATCGGGCGATTCATCTATGCGTCCTCTTGCAGCATCTATGGAGCGGCCGGCGGCGAGGTGAAATCCGAGACGTCTTCTTGCGAACCTCAGACGGCTTATGCGCGATGCAAAGTGCTCGTCGAGCGCGATCTCGTCGAACTGACTGACTCCCGGTTCACGCCCGTGTTTCTGCGTAACGCCACCGCGTTTGGAGCGTCTCCCCGGCAGCGCTTCGATCTCGTCCTGAACAACCTTGCGGGGTGGGCCTTCACAACAGGAAAAATTCGCGTCATGAGCGACGGCACGCCCTGTCGTCCGTTGGTCCACATCGAGGACATCTGCCAGGCCATCCTGTGCGCTTTAGACGCTCCCCGCGAAGCGGTTTGCGCCGAGGCGTTCAACGTCGGCGATGAAAGTCAGAATTATACGGTGCGCGAGATCGCGGAGATCGTTAACGACACTTTCACCGATTGCGATCTTTCGTTTGGTCCGAGTGGTCCGGACAATCGCAGCTATCGCGTCTCCTTTGCGAAGATTAGGGCCCACATGCCGAATTTCCGCTGCCAATGGAATGCGCAGCGCGGCGCGCGGCAATTGAGCGGGGTATTCCAGCGCATCCAATTGGACGAAGCGACCTTCAATGCCGCGCCATTTACTCGCCTTTTGGAGCTTCGCCACCTGCAGCACACCGAGCAGTTGGATCTTCATTTGCGGTGGACGCCAATTCCCGAAATCGTGCCGGCGCTCGCGCGCACTTAGTAGCCTTTGCGGCGAGAAGGTTCGCGTAATTGTCTGCCGGCGCCGATGGAGCCAGGTTGAGGCCTGTCGGCGCGGCAGCGTTAAGAAACGAATTGCTATCACCAGTTGACTTTTCCTCAACTGATCATATTATTTTTGCAATGCGGCAATCCTAACTATGGGTGGCAGCGTATAGCCGGAGGGAAGGGAACACCGAGCAGAAGTACCTATGGGTGAGGTTGTTTTGCCGTTTCATCAGTTCAAGCTGCCAACGATGTGAGAGTCCCGGGTAAGAGTACGGGATTGCTCGGAGATTGAGCAGTGCCAGTCATTCTAATAGTTGATCAGCACAGTGTTTATCGTAGTGGTCTCCGAGATGTAGTTGAGGCCAGGTTTAAGAAGTCCCGCGTCATAGACACGTCACAGCTTGAGAATTTTGAGCTGGAGACAGGCATCGATTTGATCCTGATCGATCTAGGCTGTCTTAATCAACGTTCGCTCGCGGTTCTCTCGGAAGTCGTCGACTTGAGGCCCGCCACCCGTATTGCAGTGATGTCGGCTTCAAGCAGCCGCGCGGACGTGCTGAAATGTCTTTCGGCTGGCTTTCATGGGTTCTTGCCCAAGCTTCAGTCGGATGAGGAATTGCTGTCCGCGGTCGGTGATTTGCTGTCTGGACGCATCTATGTACCGCGGTGGTTAGCCGATGATGATGTAGGCCGACCAGAGCCCCCTCAGACGGTCAACTTCAATTTGGAGGCTCTGCGATTGACACGCCGGCAGAACGAAATTCTTCCGCTGCTGGCCCAAGGAATGTCGAACAAAGAGATTGCGCGCGAGCTAAGCATCGCGGAAGGAACCAGCAAGATCCATACAGCGGCGCTCCTGCGCGCGCTTTGTGCCCGTAATCGGACGGAGGCGGCCTTTATAGCCGCGAAGTTGGTCGGGCCCAGGGACAGGTTGGCTAGCAGAATGAGAAGCAAGAGGTTCTCGATCGACCGGGGTAATGGCTCAGGCCCAGGTTCGGAATTGATCGTTGGCGATCGATGGGCGCAGCCCACGGACAGGCCTCTCTTTCGAAGACCAGCCGGGTGATAGCTGCATTTTTCCAGCTTGCGCGCGCTTGGCAACACGTCTTGCTCGGCGCCGGCTACTAGAGATGTAATCCCGGGGCCGTGTCCCCGGTGAATGGTGGAGCTCGGCAGGGCAAAGCCCCCCTACGCGCCTGAGATCTTTCCCTAGCGGGTCGGCAGCTTTGTGGAGACTGGAGAGTCGCCGGTAGGATTGGGTTGCGACACGCTAACGCGACCGAGGAACCACCGATGATCGACGATATCATGAAGCTCCGCACGCTCGTGGACGAACAAGGTGAAAGCCTTATCGTCCGATCGAGGGCGACTGGCCATATCTGTGGATCGACGCCACCTAAGTGAAGGGCTAGCCAGCAGGGATGCATCGTCCGGGTCGCGGCGATCATCGCGGTCGGCGTCAACGCCGAAGGCCGGCCGAGGTTCTCGGCAACGGATATTCAGTCTCCTAGAGGTCGACGCAGCCTTCGCGGCGTCGTCTCTGCCCCCCAACGAGGACAAGGTTCTCAACGCCAGCCGGCAGCGTTGCCGCGTCAACCTCATGCGCAACGCCCTGGCGCACGCGACTTGGTCGCCGTGGGAATTGTGAGAACCTCTTGGGGAGCTCGCAGCTCCAGATGAAATCGTGCAGCAAGGGCAATTGCGCTCCTCAACCGCAACTCTTCCGAAAAAAACGATCCGACAGAAGACGCTGTGTAATTGGGCACAGGTGATACACGCGTGAGCACCATCACTGCAAGCTTGCACGAGCTTTTTGCTCGTTTGACCGCAGCACAGGCAGCGAATAGTTTTTTCGCCGGACGTACTAGTCCAACCGGCTTATACGGAACCAGTAGAATCCTAACGCTTTAGCCTGAATATCCTTCGGAGTAGGTCCGCCTACACTTCAACGTATTGGGTTACGTATTGAGGTGAATTCAAATGCTTACAGAAACCGCTCTACTCCAAGGTAAACTTTCTTCGCAAATTCATAGATCGACCAACGTTCCCGATTTTCGACGCCCGTCTACGTCCTTCGTGCCTCGCGGCAGGGCTCTCTTTTGGGAAGGAGAGGAAGAAGCTCAGAAGATCGAGATCGTTGAGGGGGTCGTACGGGCAGTCCGCCTTCTTGAGAACGGAAATCGCCAGATACTTGCTTTCTACTGGCCGGGCGATGTCGTTATGCCGACCCATTCAACCCATCAACAGTTTACTGCAGAGGCCGTGACAGATTGTCGCGTCATCCGATCGCGGACCTCTGGGGTGTGCCGGAGCGATGAGCCCTGTGGGGCTCATCAGGTGCTGGCAGATACCCTCACCTTGGTGATGACCATGAGCCAAAAGAACTGCGTGGCGCGCATCGCCTGGCTCTTGCTGCGCATTCGGCCACACTTGCCTGCGGACCCCAAACGTCCTGGCGCGTTCCGACTTCAGTTACCCCGGGCTGATATCGCCGATCACGTTGGGACGTCGCTCGAAACGGTTTGTCGTACCCTGGCCGAGTTCAAGGCGAAGAAGGTCATCGACCTTCCCAATCGCAAGACGATCAAGTTCACCGATCTTGAGGGGCTCGCGAGGATCTCCAACGGGCGAGCCGTTGATTAAACCGTCTCGTGTTGTAAGCGTCCCGCCGCGACTGTTCTTTGCGGTTCGCGGCGGGTTATCCAAACACAACCCGCCGCGCGCTGAGCTTTGATCGATTAACTGGCTTTCGCATCGCTTGAGCCGCGAACTTTCGTTTTCGACGTTCCGGTCGAAGTCGAAGTGGCCCGTCGACGGAACACCGGTGCGACCGGTCTGCCAATCAGATCGGCTTCCGGCCCGTCCTCCAACGCCCTCTGATATACGGCGAGTGCGCCGTCGATGGCCTCGATGGTTCGGTCGATATCATCGTTGCTGTGCGAATAGCTTGTGACCAGTGAGGGCGCTAGCAAGCCGCGGCGGATTGTCTCCTGGAGAAACAATGTGCGGAAGGTCTGTGATGGCACTTCGTCACGATCACAACAAGCATAGACCATATTGGACGTCCGGCCGGCGAGCTTGAAATAGCGGGTTAGTCCGCGGCGCTGCGTGGAGTTTTCGATGCCGGCCTTCAGGCGACTTCCTTGGCGGTGGAGCGTCTCGATGACTGGTTCGTCACGATAGGTGTTCATGACGGCCAGGGCCGCAGCCAAAGCGTGAGTCTCGGCACCATGCGTCGTCGAAAGCAGGAAGACGCGATCGCGATCGTGATTAAGGCCACCCAGCTCCATGATTTCGCGTCTGCCGAGCAGCGCAGAAATTGCGATGCCGTTGCCCATCGCCTTGCCGAAGGTCGAGAGGTCGGCCTCAATTCCATAGTGACGTTGGGCGGAGCACTCCGGCCATCGAAAGCCAGTGATCATCTCGTCGATGATCAAGAGGGCACCATTCCGATGACACAGTTTGCGCAGTGTGGCGAGATATCCCGGCGTCGGCGGTACCTCCTTTTCGGCTTCGAGGATCAGGGCTGCCACCCGACCCGGGTATCGGGCAAACAGCGCCTCCGCCGAGGACAGGTCATTGTACCGGAATCCCTGTGTCAACTGCGCCATAGCCCGAGGAATGCCGGCGTTCATGGGTGTCGTGCAGATCGCCCAGTCGTCGTAAGAGAAGAAGGGCTGATCGGAGCAAAGCGCTATCATGTCCCGGCCGGTATAAGCTCGGGCAAGCCGGATGGCGGCCGTCGTGGCCGTCGATCCGTCCTTGGTGAATTTCGCCATTTCGGCGGCGGGGACGAGCTCGATCAGGCGCTCCGCACATTCGACCTCAAGTGCCGAAGGCCGCGTAAAGTTTGTGCCTTGGGACAGCTGCTCGACTGCGGCCTTCACGACAGCTGGAAAGCCATGGCCCAGCGACACCGCGCGCAGCCCCATTCCGTATTCGATGAACTCGTTGCCGTCGACGTCCCATACATGGCAGCCCAAGCCTCTCGCGATGAAGCCTGGCGAGAGGAGCGGGTACTGATCGTCGCCCTTCGCGTAAGTATGTGCTCCGCCCGGGATCGCAGCGCGCGCTCGAAATCGCATCGCTCCGGACGTTGCGAAGTTGTCCAGATTTGTTCCCGAGAAAAAACTTGACCTAATGTTCATTGCCAAAGCCCTCTCAACGCGTGATTTTCGAAGAACCGCAGTTGCGCGCCGCCCGGCTGCATTTGATGACACAAGGATGTCACGTATTTGAGAGTCCTCAACTTGGCCGCAGCCGCGACCAGGATTCCAGGCGATCTTCTCCAATTGCTGCAGTTCGGCTCAGGCGGAGCGCAAAGCTAGTCGGCCTTTCGACAATCTCCGTTCTGGGGCGGGCGCAGCTGGCCTGGCGGGATGCAGCACCCCGCTACCCACAGCATCGTTTGAACGCCGCCATTGCATAGCCCACCGTTATTGAGCTTTGTCAGATTGGCGAATTCAGCTCTGGCTAGGCTGTCGTGAGGTCACGTCACGGATTGAGCGGGCAATGTCTGAATTCGATCAACTCAGAACCGCAACCTACGCAACCCCGTTCAGGGCCGCGAAAGCGGCGAGCCGGATTCTCGACTGGCCTGTCCTCGGCGTCGCATTTGCGCTGGTCAGCGTCGTTGCGTGGGATCTAGCTCTGCTGTGGCTTGCCGTCAAACTCTGTCGGATCGCGTTCCTCCAGTAGCCCGAACCCAGCTATTTCATCTGCCACATGATATTTTCCGAAACGATCCTCGCCGGCGCCTACACGGTGGAGATAGATAGGCATCAGGACAACCGGGGATACTTCGCTCGGGTATTTTGCGCCGACACATTTCTTGCGCACGGTCTCAAGCCTGTCGTCGCGCAGGCAAGTATCAGCTACAATGCAAAACGCGGTACGCTGCGCGGCCTGCATTTTCAGTATCCCCCGGCGACGGAAAACAAGTACGTCCGATGCACCAAGGGGGCTGTGGCCGACGTGATCGTCGACCTGAGGCCGGAATCGGCAACCTATTTGCGACATGTCATCGTTAACCTCTCGGCGGACAATGGCCGCGGGCTCTACATACCGGAGCGCTTCGCGCATGGTTTCATCACGCTCACTGACGATACGGAGCTGATTTATCTAATCAGCAGCTATTACACGCCAGGCGCGGAAGGCGGGTTGCCGCATGACGATCCTTCGCTTGGAATTTCCTGGCCGGCAGAGGTGCGCGTGCTCTCGGATCGTGACAGGGCGTGGAAGCCTCACAGCAATATCGGGGACGAATTGAAGGCCCGCATGAATATCGCAGTCTCCAAGAGGTCGTAGGTGAGGGCTCCACGTTCGCAAAAAGCAAGCGTGACTTGACGACCGTCAATAGCTCTGCCCCGACCAACGCTAGCGTGCAGGCGACATCACAGATTGCCACCGGCAGGAGCAATAGAATGCTGAAAGAAGCGGCATCCACGCTTAGCGTCAAAGCACCGACTGCGCATGCAATGGAGTTGAGCTGTTGTCGGTTTTGCAGCGCGCCTCTTGAACGTGTGTTCATTGATCTCGGAATGTCTCCGTTGGCAAATTCCTATCTTCGGAACGAGAAAGCCAAACAAGACGAGCGTTTTTTTCCGTTGCGGGCTTACGTTTGCGGAGAGTGCTTCCTTGTCCAGCTCGAGGAATGGGAGGCGCCGGAGAATATCTTTGGAGACTATGCTTACTTTTCATCCTACAGCGATTCTTGGCTGCAGCATGCTAAGTCCTACGTCAACCGGGTCATCGAAAGGTTCGGACTCGGGGCAAACAGCAAGGTCGTCGAGATCGCGAGCAACGACGGCTATTTGCTGCAATACTTTGTCGAAGCCGATGTGCCGGTTCTAGGCATCGAGCCGGCTCAGAACGTCGCTGCCGTTGCGCGCGCGAAGGGGATTCCGACTCGTGTCGAGTTCTTCGGCGAACGTGCAGCCCGTACCTTGCGACGCGAGGGGCTGCGCGCTGATCTGTTGATCGGAAACAATGTCCTGGCTCACGTGCCAAATTTAAATGACTTCGTCAAAGGCATGAGCCTTCTTCTCGCCGACGCGGGGGTCATCACGATGGAGTTCCCCCATCTGATGCGTCTGTTTGACGAGTGCCAGATCGACACGATCTATCACGAGCATTTTTCATACTTCTCGTTTATCGCTGTCGAGAAGATCTTTGCGGCCCACGGCCTGACATTGTTTGATGTGGAAGAGTTGCCGACCCATGGTGGCTCGTTGCGAATCTATGCTCAGCACGCCAACAAGGGATGGCATCCGATCTCCCATCGGGTGCTGGATCTCAGGCGCCGCGAAATCGATGCCGGATATGCCAATCTTGATCATTACGACGCGTTCGAAGAGCGCGCTATGGAAACCAGGAAAAAGCTTCTTTCCTTTCTTGAGGATGCAAAGCGACAGGGCAAGCGTGTTGTCGGGTACGGCGCCCCAGCCAAGGGCAACACACTCTTGAACTACTGCGGCATCACCTCGGACCTCATCGAGTATACGGTCGACCGAAACCCGCACAAGCAGGGGTCGTTGTTGCCGGGATCTCACATTCCGATTCTCGAGCCCGAACGCATCAACGTGACAAAGCCGGACTACATCCTCATTCTACCCTGGAACCTGAAGCGGGAGATCGTTAGCCAGTTGTCATTCGCCCGCAGCTGGGGAGCTCAGTTCGTGGTGCCGATTCCCGAACCCAGGATCGTGGATTGAGCCAACCGGATACCGGAGGGACGTCGAGCATGGATGACATTGCAAGGCATGCAGACCTCGCGGACCTCAGGGAGAGTGACGCGGCCGTTGACCTGTCGGCGGACAAGACCGGACGGGCCCTCCACGAGTTTATTGCAGATATGTATCCCATCTCCCGCAGCATAACGGGGGATGGGACCCGAAGAACGATCGATCTCATCCGAAACCATATTCCGCTTACCACGTGCGAAGTACCGTCCGGTCTGCAGGTATTTGATTGGACCGTTCCACCGGAGTGGAACGTGCGTGATGCATACGTCAAGAACAGCGCCGGCGAGCGCGTGATCGATTTCAGGAAATCGAATTTGCACCTCCTTGGCTACAGCATACCGGTGAGGGCACACATGACGCTCGACGAGCTTAAGCCTCACCTCTACTCGGATCCGGAAAAGCCGGACTGGATTCCCTACCGGACAAGCTATTACCAGAAGACATGGGGCTTCTGTCTGCCGCACAATGAACTATTGGCAATGCAGGAGGACGATTACGAGGTTTGTATCGATACCAGCCTCGCACCGGGTCATCTGACTTACGGCGATCTGAGGCTGCTTGGTCGTACCTCGGACGAGGTGCTGATCTCCTGCCATATCTGTCATCCGTCACTATGCAATGACAACCTGTCCGGGATCGCGGTCGCAACCGCCCTGGCGCAGCACCTGCGGAAGATGGAGCTCAGGTATACTTATCGCTTCGTCTTCATCCCCGGCACTATTGGAGCGATCACCTGGTTGGCGCTCAACGAGGCTCATGTCGGTCGGGTGAAGCATGGATTTGTGTTGACCTGCGCCGGCGATTCGGGGGCGATGACCTACAAGAGAAGCCGCCGCGGCAACACAGAGATTGATCGAGCCTGGTCCTATGTGCTTGAGCAGAGCGGCGAGCCGTACGAAGTTCAGGAGTTCTCACCTTACGGCTATGACGAGCGGCAATATTGCTCGCCTGGCTTCAACCTACCGATCGGGACCGTGATGCGAACGCCCTTCGGTAGATTCGCGGAGTATCACAGCTCGGCCGATAATCTGGATTTTGTTCGCCCTGCTGCGCTGTACGACACCCTAACGAAGGCGATTGCAGCTATCGACGTCATCGAGAACAACGCCTGCTTTCGGAGCGAGAAGCCGTTCTGCGAGCCAAAATTGGGCAATTATGGCCTTTACCGTGGATTGGGCGGGCTCGCGGCCGGAGACTTCCAGATGGGGCTGCTATGGGTCCTGAACCTGTCCGACGGGGATCATTCACTCCTCGACATCGCCGAACGATCCAAGTTGCCTTGGGCGGTGATAAAGGAAGCGGCCGCGGCGCTGAGCCGCGCTGGTCTCATCAAGCAAAGCGAGCCGGGCCCGACAAACTAGTTTCGTTAGGGTGGGTAAACACCTCAAATTTGAGCATTCCCGGACCAGCGAGAGGTCATGATCCAAAGGGTAGCGCTCATTGGTGGGTGGGTGGTACTCGCGTTCATCACGTTCGCAACGCTGACACCAATTCAAGGTCGTCCGAGGTTGGCTGGCCTTCAACTGGAGCACTTCGCAGCTTTCGCTGTAATGGGCTTTGCGTTTGCGTTCGGTATAACACGTCGTACGTTGGCTGTTCTTGCTATGGTGATCCTCAGCGCGCTTGCTCTCGAAGGCATGCAGTTGCTAACGCCAGATCGTCATGGTCGGATTCTCGACGCCGCAGTGAAGGTCATCGGGGGAGTCTGCGGGGTCGGCGCTGGCCGTTTAGCTCCGAGCTGGCGGCATCTGATCGATATCCTGACGTCGCCATCCGCGAAACGTCATGAGTAACAGCGCGCGGTATGCGCAGCGAATGCCCTTGCATAGTTGCTCGCGCGCTACCGCTCCCGCAAGCTTTCCTGCTTATACCGCATGATCGGGGATAAGAGGTAGCTAATGACGCTACGTGATCCAGACTTGATCTCGACGGTAGCGGCCATACCGGGAGAAAGGCTGACGCGCTTGCTTTCGATGTTCATGAAGCTGCGGTCGAGTGACACTCGCGCTGCATAGACGAGTTCCTGTCCATTGGGTTCGCTACTGGTTGTCCCGGCGCCGAGAGGCTTGGTGTTGCCGTTCTCCGGTGGCTTGTTCCGGGGAATGGCATCCTGGGAGATGTTGATCACCTTGCCCTGCAACAGTCCGTACCGGGTAAAATTGAAGGTATCGATCTTGATGGCGGCGTCCTGGCCTGCCTCGACGAAGCCGATATCCTGATTCGAGATCATGGCCTCGACTTCGAGGTTGCTATCGATTGGAACGATCATCATGATCGGTTGCGCCGGCGTGACGACACCCCCGACGGTATGAACCGCGAGTTGTTGTACGACGCCATCGATGGGCGCAGTCAGGTTTTGAAGGCCGGTGTGCCGTTCGGCTTTGATGACGTCCTGGCTTAGACCGGCAGCCTTCTGTTCCGCCTTGGCGAGTTCCTCGAGCAACGTTCGTTCGTATTCGGCAATGGCCTTGTTGCGGTTCTCCACCAGAACCGCGATGGCGGCATCTGCTTCGCCAAAACGGCTCTGCTGAACGAGTATCTCCTGTCGTTGACCGAGTAGCTCTTGGTAGTCGGCCAAGTATTGCAGCTTGGACCCGAGTTCTTTCTGGTACAGCTGCTCGCGTATCTCGACGCGCTGCTGGAGCGGGCCAATTGTGGCTTTCAGCTTATCCATCGAGGCCTTCGAAGTGGCTCGTTCAGCTTCCTTTTGTGAGATCTGGCGGTCAATCGCGGCAAGCTTCGCTGCCTGCTCGGTGGCTTGGCTGACGAGAAAGCGACGATGCATCTCGATCAGAGTAGGTGTGGCGGCTGGAGGCGGGTTAAACGCCGAGGCGGGATTAGTCATATTTGACAGTAACGCCTTCAAGCGAGCGGCGTCGAGCTGCGCACTCATCAGATCGCTCTTGAGGCGGTTCAGCTCTGCAGCCGAAATGGTCGCATCCAGATCAATCAGGCGCTCACCGGCTCTGACGGTTTGGCCGTCGTGAACGTAGATCGCGCGAACAACGGCGGTCTCGAAGGGCTGGATGGTCTTGGTTCGGTCGCTCGGGATGATCTTGCCAGGAGCGATAGCAACAATGTCGATGGTTCCAAGGCAGGCCCAGAGCAGGGCGACAACGAAACCCGCCGTGATGCTGATGACGATGGTACGTCCAACCGGCGAAGGAGGTGTCTCGATGATTTCGAGCGCTGCGGGGAGGAAAGCGAGTGCTTCGCTCGGATGAATTCCGCGGGAAGGCGTTAGCCCGACAACGGCGCGGCCGAGCTTGCGGGCGTGATCCGCGAAAACAATGACAGCGTTCCCGCTGTTCGCATTCCGGGGCGGCTCCGTCGGCGCGGCTGGCCGCTGCTTGGACATTTCAGGTGCGCGATCGGCGCGAGACGAAAACATACCAGCCAGTCGTGTCCCGACTATCTGGGAGCGCTCCTTTGAACGCCGAATGAATTCCAGGCAGTATCGTGAAAAGCGCAGAAGCCAAGCGGTGATGGCGCGTCGTTGGGCAATCATGACGAGTCGTCCGTCCCAATTGGACTCAAGCTCGTATCTGGAAATGATAGATGGCCTATTGGCGCCAGAGGTCATCACCACGGCCTCGTGGCCATGTACTTTTCCGAGTAGGAGAAAGCTTCCGCTGCGAATCGGGAGGATGCCAGGCAGGGCTGATGCCGATAGTCCGTCCCAATCGGTCAGAACACAGCTCGCAGAGAGATTGAGCTCCCTCGCATAAGCGAGCATTTCCCGGACACCGATAGGCGTGTAACCGGACAGCTGGCGAATGTGATCGAGGCTGCTGTCAACACCACGCAATCGGAGCAGTAGGTCGAGCACAAACAGCCCCGGATCGTCGAACGTCTCTGTGGTTGTCTGTTTCATGCGCCCTCGTCGATGCCGGCGTGAGCTCGACCGTGTCGCCTGTTGGTGTCGACGCAAGCGAAGGACAGTCTATGCAAGGTCATGGAAGCCCGACTGTAGGCGGAAGAGCTTTGAATAACGTCCTCCGCGCTTGACCAGCTCTTGATGAGAACCATCCTCGACCAGGCGGCCATCTTCAATCGTGATGATCCGGTCGGCCATTCGTAAGGCCGATAGCCGATGCGCAATGATCAGGACGGTACGGCCCTGCACGATCTTGGCCATGTTCTGTTGAACGATGTGCTCACTCTCGTAGTCGAGTGCGCTGGTCGCCTCGTCAAAGATCAGGATCCGGGGATCGGTTACCAGCGCGCGTGCAATCGCAATGCGCTGACGCTGTCCGCCGGACAGGCTGCTGCCGCGTTCGCCGACTATGGTGTCGTATCCGCTTGGTAGCTGTAGAATGAAATTGTGTGCACCGGCCATCGTGGCCGCTTCAATCACACGCTCCGTCGATGTCGCGGGATCCGCGAAGGCGATATTGTCCCTGATCGAACAGTTGAAGAGGACACTGTCCTGGAGAACTACACCGATCTGTCTGCGCAGCCAGGCGGGGTCTACCTGAGTCACGTCGATCCCGTCGACCAGAACCCGGCCTCGCTCCGGGATATACAGCCGCTGCACCAGTTTGGCCAAAGTGCTCTTCCCCGATCCCGAGGAGCCCACTATTCCAATGACCTGCCTTGCCGGAACGTGCAGCTGCACATCTCGAAGGATCTCAGGCCCATCGATGCGGTAGCGAAAAGTCACCTTTTCGAACGCAATATCACCTCGGATCGTAGCCAGCGCCATATTGCCGGGCCTGTAAACAGGCTCCGGCTCTGTATTCAGGATGTCGCCGAGGCGCGCGATCGAGAGTCTGGCTTGGTGAAAATCTTGCCAAGTCTGGGCTAGTCGGAGGACCGGAGCGCTGATGCGACCGGAGATCAGATTGAACGCAACCAGCTCGCCAACGGTAAGATCGCCAGCGATGACGAACCGAGCGCCGAAATACAGGATGGCGACGCCGACCAGCTTGTTGACAAGCTGGACTGATTGGCTGGACACGTTCGCCAGGCTGATGACACGAAAGCTCGCTGCGACGTATCCGGCGAGCTGTTGCTCCCAGCGGCGTTGCATCTGAGGCTCCACAGCCATCGCCTTGAGCGTTTCCATCGCGGTGACGCTCTCCACAAGAAAGGCCTGGTTCTCCGCACCCCGCTGAAATTTTTCGTCGAGCCGCCGCTGAAACAGAGGCGTCGCTCCGGCAGAAATCGCGACATAGACCGGAAGCGAGGCGAGAACGATCCAGGTTAGCGTTGGCGAGTAGAAGGCCAGCATTGCAATGAAGACAACTGAAAACGACAGGTCGATGACCAAGGTCAGAGCGGAACTCGTCAGGAAATTGCGGATATTTTCGAGTTCCCTGACCCTCGCGACGGAGTCACCCACCCGCCGCGCCTGGAAGTAGCCGATCGGCAACGCCAACAGGTGGCGGAACAGCCGAGCGCCGAGTTCGACATCGATTCGATTGGTGGTGTGAGAGAAAAGGTATGTACGTAGAACTCCAAGGATCGTTTCAAATATCGCGGTCGCTACGAGGCCGATGGCAAGTACGTCCAGCGTGCTCATGCTGCGATGCACGAGAACCTTGTCGATAACCACCTGGAAGAAGAGCGGCGATACCAGGGCAAACAGCTGAAGGCAGAACGATGCTGCAAGGACTTCGAGGAGCAATCGCCGGTATTTTCGGATTGCGCCGAGAAACCACGTGATGTCGAAACGCCGCGCCAGATCGGAAAGAGAGGCTCGACGCGTCATCAGAATGACCGCGCCGTCCCAGACGGCTTCGAGTTCCATCCGCGACATCATGACCGGTTGCGGGCGACCCGGCTCGAGCGCGATGACCCGCTCCTCGGTGGCCTTTCCGAAGATAAGAAATCTGTCCTCACGAAGGATGGCAAGCGCTGGCATCGGCAGACCGGAAAGCCTAGACCAATTGGTCCTGACGACACGAGCCTTCAGCCCAAGCTCCTTGGCACAGCGGAGAATCTCGGCGACCCTGATAATGGTCCCAAACTGATGACGGATGCGCTCAGGATCTATGGCGAGGCGGTTGAATCGGAGCATCATGACCAGCGCGATCAACCCCTGGTCGGGGATTGCGCCAACTGGCTCAAGGTGCTCGGGCATCCTCTCTCCGCATTGCATCGAGCAGTTGCGATCCGGCAGTCACCGTGCAGTTCGCGCCGATCATGAAGATATGTCGTTTTGCCGCCCGAGCGCGTCCTTAGACGCAGCCCGTACCCTCAGAATTGGGCAGCATTCCGACTCGAAGAGGGGCCAGCACCCCATCCTAGGCCGCGCACCGATGGCGAGTTGACGGCCGTCAATATCGGTGCATAGCGGCCGCCTATCATCCTGCCGATGGTTGTAGTTGCGACGAGATCAGCCTTGCACCGCCCGACCGAACACCATTCTGCAGGCGTTGGTGTCCGCCCCGCGGTTTGGCCTGTTTCGGTCTCCAGATAAGGACCGCGGCGATGACGGAGCCTTCGTTCGATTTCAGCGAAGAGATCGCTGTATCGGTGGCGCGATCGAGGCTGAGTCCGGAGCAAGATGTTCCGTCCTCTAGACGAGAACGGCTTGACGGATCGGGCCGGCACGCTCTGAAAGTGTTGTTTGCGAACAAGTTCTTCTTTCGTAACGGCGGCTCCGAAGTCGTTATGTTCGACGAGATGGAGTTGATGCGCAGGCGGAATGTTGACGTCGTCGAATTCTCCATGAATGACGATCGAAATATTCCATCACGCTTCCAATCGTACTTCGTTTCGCAGAAATCGTATCGCGCATCATCCAGGCGCGAAAAGCTGAGATCGGCATTATCCTTTATTCATTCATCCGAAGCTGTCTCGCAGATTACGCGCCTCATCCGAGATGAGAAGCCGGATGTATTGCACTGTCACAATATCTATCACCAGCTCACCCCCTCGATCGTCACTGCGGCAGCGGAAATGGGGGTTCCTGTCGTCCTCACGCTTCACGACTACAAACCGGTGTGTCCCGTCTATACGCAGCTTAGCAACGGACAGGTGTGTGCGAGATGCGGGGACGGCGCCTTTGAGACGGTTCTCGCTCGCCGTTGCGCCGACGGCTCTCTTGGGCGCAGCGCCTTGCTTTGGGCGGAGGCGCGCTATCACGCGCTGCTGGGAAGCTATCACCGCGTCGGAAAATTCATTGCGCCGAGCAAGTTCATGTATGAGGCCATTGTCCGTCGGTTCGGCGCCGATAAGGTGGTTCATATTCCGAACGGGATAGACGCATCGCGTATCGATACCTCTGTCGGCGATGACGGATACGCACTGTATTTCGGGCGCCTGTCGCCTGAAAAAGGCGTTGAGGATCTCCTTAAAGCTCATGCGACAGCCCAAGGAGCCTGGCGGCTGGTGATCGCTGGCACTGGACCGCTTTTCGATGAGCTTCGGCGGAAATACCCCGCGGCGGAGTTCAGAGGGCATCTCATGGGCATCGACCTTGAGCGCACAATCAGGGAGGCGGGTGTGATTGTCGTGCCCTCGGTGTGGCACGAAAACAGTCCTCTCTCGATCCTTGAGGCGATGGCGCATGGCAAGCCGATCGTCGCTTCCCGCATTGGCGGAATTCCCGAGTTGGTCAGAGACGGGGCGACAGGTCTGTTGTTTGACCCTGGCGACGTTATTCAAATCTCCGAAAAAGTCAGAACTCTTCTCGTCGATCGCAGTCGTCGCGAGGTGTTCGGTCGCAACGCACGCAAGACCGTTGAGAACGAGTACTCGCTCGAGGAACACGGTGCGACGTTACTCGCATTGTACGAGGATCTGATTGCATCAGTCAGCTTACACAGGAAAGTTGGATCATAAAATGGACCTTACTGTCATTTCCACGTTCCGCTGCAACTCCAAGTGTCAGATGTGTTACATCTGGCAGAATCCGACCGAGCCAAAGGAAGAGGTGTCGCTGGCTACGTTGTCGAAGCTTCCATCCGGCTTCGACAATCTGAATGTGTCGGGTGGAGAGCCGACGCTTCGCAAAGACCTCGGAGAGATGATCGATCTTCTCTATCCGAAGGCAAGAGTGACGGAAATATCGTCGAACGGGCTGCATCCGGAGCGCCTCGTTCCGATCATCAAGAGACACCCCAACATCAAGGTACGCTTCTCGCTCGAGGGCGATCAGGAGACCAGCGACAGAATTCGCGGCGAGAAGGACGGTTACAGCACCAAGATCGCGGGACTTCGTATGCTGCGCGAAGCCGGCGGCACCGACCTTGGCTTCGCGATGGTCATCCAGGACGAAAACGTCGATCAGCTCGTCAATGTCTACGAGTTCGCTCGCAAGGAGGGATTCGAGCTGGCAACTTCCACGCTTCACAATGCGTGGCAGTTCTACAAGAACGACAATTACTTCTATGATCGGAAGGCAGTCGCGCGGAAGGTTGAGGGGCTTATTTCGGCGCTGCTGCGTAGTCCCAAGCCAAAGAACTGGTTTCGTGCGTACCTGAACCTTGGCCTGATCGAGAAGATTCTCGGTCATGATCGGTTGATCCCGTGCAGTGCGGGTAAGGATTTTGCCTTCATCGACCCGTGGTCGGACGTATGGGCCTGCAACGTCCGCTCGGATCTCCCCATGGGAAATCTTGCGCGGGAATCATGGAGCGAGATCATGAATAGCGAGGCCGCTCAGCAGACACGGAAAAAGGTCGCGAGCTGTGGGCAGAACTGCTGGATGGTGACGACCGCGCGGACCGCGATGCGGTCCACCTTGGTCCCTCAGCTTCCGAAAGGCGAGCCGTTGTTATGGGTCATCAAGAACAAGCTCAAGGTCTCGATCGGCAAGAGCATATGCTTTGACAGCTATATTAATTATTCCGACGTGCGTCCATCGCCGCACGTCGAGCGAACGTCGTTCTTGAACAAGAATGTCAAGGCCCGGCTGGTCAAGGGCCGCATAACCCCGGACGAGCATTACCCGCTGCGAACATTTATGAACAATTAGATTGGAAGGATGTCCAGATGAGAAGGCGTGAGATCTACATGTTCGGCTTCCGTGGCTTCCCTCAAATTCAGGGTGGTATCGAGACGCATGCAGAAAATCTCGCACCAAGGTTGGTCGAGCTAGGCAGGGGGGTTACCGTCTGCATGCGATCCCCTTACGTCACCCCGAATGTCCCCAAAGTCTGGAGGGGGGTGCGGGTCCTGCGCCTGTGGACTCTAAGTAACAAGTATCTGGAGACTCTGCTCCATTCCGTAGTCTGCGCAATTGTCGCGATGGTGCGGCGGCCGGCGTTGGTGCACATTCACGGTATAGGTCCTGCAATTGTAACGCCGTTGCTCCGTGCTGTCGGCCTGCGGGTCGTCGTCACGCATCATGGTGAGGACTACAATAGGGAGAAATGGGGCTGGGCGGCGCGTATGGTCCTGAGGACCGGCGAAGCTGTCGGAATGCGCTATGCTAGCAAGCGCATCGCGGTCAGTCGCAGCATAGGCGAGCTCATCACTTCCAAATATGGCAAACCGTGCGAGGTGGTGCCGAATGGCGTGGTGTTCTCGGACTTGCCGCAGCAAAGTGAACAGGTGGTCGGGTTGGGATTGGAGCCAGGACGATACGTATTGACAGTCGGCCGGCTTGTTCCTGAGAAGCGGCAGCTCGATCTTTTGCGCGCATTCCTGGCTACGGCAATGCCGGGATGGAAGCTCGCCATAGTTGGAAAGATCGACCACCAGAATGAGTACGCGGATCAGCTGGTTAGAGAGGCGGCCGGCCACCAGAACGTTGTCATGGCCGGGTTTCAGACCGGCGACGGGCTACGACAACTCTACGCCCACGCGGCACTGTTTGTTTTGCCGTCGTCGCATGAGGGGTTGCCGATCGTGCTGCTTGAAGCGCTTAGCTATGGATTGCCGGTGCTGGTAAGTGATATCGCACCTAACCTGGAGGTGGTGGGTGATCCCGAACACATTTTCCATGTCGGTGATTGTGAGGAGTTGGGGGCGAAGCTGTTGGCGCTGACGAAGACGCGTCTGAGCGCGTCTGAGCGCGAAATAGTGCGTCGCGAAAGCGCCTTGCGGTACGATTGGTCCGATATCGCATCGAGAACGTCGGATATCTATGATGACCTGCTCGGCCGGACACGGCAGCAAGGCAATCTGTCGCGCGCAAGCTGGGGCGCCGGCGCAAGGTCGCAACAATCGGCATACGGCAGACCAGCCAACCATTGAGGCATTGCCAGCGCTTTCGACGACAAAGTCTGGCAGCATATTGGCGCGCCCCATGCGTTGATCGGGTTGAAGCGATGCCGCGCCCGGGCTGGCGGCGCTGAGGATTGTGGCTGTCACTCGGAGCCTGATTTCAGGTCGGGCGTCCCCGGTTCTCAGTGCTGAGATCTCAGCTTTTGCGGTCGTCCCGTAACTACGGTTTGGCGATAGCGCCGGCCATGGTCGATGGGCGTGGCGTCCAAAGTCTGTAGCCCGCGATCGAAACTTGGGGAGCCACGAGCTCTGCGACCGGATCAGATCGGTCGGCCAGCCGCCAGCACAAGCTGGATTTCTCCCATTGCCTAGATAATGGACATAGATTGGGGCTTCCGAAAGCCGTCGAACCCTGAGAGGCTCCGGGTTGGGGATTCGCAAGCCCGATGAAGCTGGCCAGGTGTCGAAGCGCCGGGCGTTGCTGGATTATGTGAGAATGAGCAGGTTGGATGAGCTAACGACCGGTGAGATTGACGAGCGGATCGTTTCGATCATCGAACTGGCCGGTGAAAATCTAGTGCGCTTGTCCGATCCGTCATTCGAGTTCGTGCCGGAGCGGATGGCAGGAGCGATCTCGGCCATTCATCAGCGCCTGAAAGCGGAGCTTGCTGCGCTTCTTAAGCTGCGGACCGTATACGGCGATCTGATTGTTTGTCGCATTGTTGCCGGCAGCTATCCTTGGATCCATGACCAATTGTCGCCGTATCAACATTTGAGACTCGCGTGGCTACAGCTCACGCAGCTGAGCAGCATGTTTGATCATTCCATGACTGAGCTCGATCGCCTTCACAACGAAACGCTAGAGTTGCTTTCAATCGATGTCGAACGAGCAGTTGCTGATGGCTCTCCTCGAACGAGGGCGGTTGAGCGGAACACGCGGGTAGATCGCTGGTTCGAAGTTGTGCCGCAGCACGAAGCGCCAACGTTCGAGACCATGAGGATTGCAAGCGAGTTGTCGATCGCTGACGCACTCATCGCGGAGTACTGTGAAGCTGCGCGGCGCGAGCTATTGGGAGAGATCGACGCGACCGTACAAATCGTTAGTTCCAGCATCGCGGGTTTTTTGTCGGATCATGGGGACGAGCTGATAGACCTTATTGGTCGTTACAACGACATGGTCGAGAACCTTGAACTCCGGTATCGCCGAACGTGAGACGAAGATTTTGAACTGTCGGGGACACGAAATGTCCATTCATCCTGCAGATTTAGATTCCTGGGTACCGACTCGCAGCTGACCGGCTGTTACCCTGCCTGCAACGGAAGCGAGCTCGTAGCTCACTCTTTGCCCTTCAATCAACGTCGAAATGCCGGCTTCCTCGACGGCGGACATATGAACGAATACATCCTTGCCTCCGCCGTCGGGCCTGATGAAGCCGTAACCCTTAAACTTATTGAACCAGACTACGAATCCGTTAGCCAAAGTTCCTCCGGCATCCGCATGATCTAGTCCGACGTAAAGATTGAAAGCGTAGAAAGTTCACATCGGGCGTAGAATGACTTCTTTTTGCTCAAACCCCGGTTGTTACCCCTTGGTCCGGTGAGGGGCGAGTTTCGTTCATCCAGACTGACCGGCGCTGCAATATGCCGCGCATAAATCGGAACTCGCCGTCCAAAGGTCACATCCTCACAATAGACTCGTCAATTCTTGCTGCGCAAATAAGCAATATGCCGCGTTTATTTGCAGATGCGCTTTGCTGCTTTGCATGTGTTGTAGGCGCAAGCGCCTCTCGAAATGCCTCCGTCGATCGACCTAGAATAGAATATGCGGCATCTTGTTATTAGTTGCAAAGACGCAGTGGCAAAGTGATCGCGATCTGAAAGCCTAGTTAAACTCAAAAAGAACGACGGCAATATGAAATGTCGCGCAACGCCATCCCTTTCGCGACAACCGGCTAGGGTCTGGGGCGAAAGCGATCCGCGACGAGGAGGGAGACGAGGAGGGATGAGTAGAGTAGGCGCCTGCCTTGGTCTCGTCGGGAGGCGCAAGTCTGACAGGTATTTGTGATATTCTCCGACCGTCCGCGTGAGATGACGTCAGTCGAGTGCCGGAGATTGAAGCCGATTCACCTCATCAGATCGACAAGTCGGAGTGGAAGCTTTAGCCTGCTAACAATCTTTCTCACAGCTTGTGGCGTTCTTCCAAGACGTCGTGAGACGGCGTGCAAGCTCTTTCCCTCTAAAATGAGGAACCGTACCTGCTCGATTTCGTCATGGCTCCATGGCGGAGCAACCTTTCGCTTGGTGGTGTGCGGGGCCAACACTATTGCGCTCCTTTTCAGGCGGTTACGAAGGGACACGGGTTTCGGGACTAGGGAAGCGGTGTGAGCTGGTAAGTCGTGACAATCGGGCTTGCTTGCCCCGCATCATAGTTCTGGCTGGCTATAGCCTGGATGGCCTCGCGATGCCGATGAAAGGTCGCGCGAATGTCCATTTCATCGGCGCCATCGACCGCTGCGCGATCAATAAGAGCGTCCCAATCAACTCTGCAGATAACTCGTTTGGGACCGTCAAACATCGCGAACAGGATGCCTGAATGTTGGTCAACAACGGTCATCTCTCCGGAAGGGTCATGCCGAAGGGGCATCGCAGCAGATCTCCGTTGTGCAATTCTTCGTTGCCGTTTGCTCCGGGGGCTCAGGAGTTGCTTTCGCACTACGCCCTATGCCGGCGAAGACTGCCTTGCACGAGATGGATGCTAGGGAAATAAAGCAATGTTGAATCTGATCACGGTCAAGTTGTGGGCCGGCCCTGGGCATCAAATCGCCTCATGACAAAGGAGTTCGCTATCGACTCTCCGCAATAGCTGTCTCTGGTCCGCTTGTCCGAACCAGCGTCGCGCTCGATTGCGCCGCAAAGGATCCTGGATGGTTGAAGCTCGCTCTGCTTGCGCTCTGCGCAGATTTTATGCTGTCGACGATTGATTGGGCGATTTGTGACTTCGCTTCGGGGGAGCAACCATGACCGATCGACCGACTGTCCTCGTCACGGGAGGCGCCGGCTATATTGGCTCGCACGCCTGTCGGGCGCTGACGGCCGCCGGCTATCAGCCTGTCGTTTATGACAATCTCTCGACAGGTCATCGCAGCTTCGTTGCCGGCCCCCTGGTGACCGGCGACCTTCTCGACGGCGTGGCGCTGGCGCGCGCCTTCGCCGATCACAAGGTCACGGCGGTGATGCATTTTGCGGCGGCGAGCCTCGTCGGCGAATCCATGACCGACCCGCAAAAGTACTACATCAATAATTTGCAGGGCACGCTGTCGCTGCTCCAGGCGATGCGCAACGCAGGTTGCCATCGCATCGTGTTCTCCTCGACCGGCGCCGTCTACGGCAATGCCGATTCCAAGGAGCTGCCGGAAGACTTCCCCTGCGCGCCGATCAATCCCTATGGCGCGTCGAAATGGATGATCGAGCGGATGCTCGCCGACTATCGCGCGGCCTATGGCTTCGGCGCGTTCTGCCTGCGCTATTTCAACGCCAGCGGTGCCGATCCTGCCGGCGGCATCGGCGAACTGCGCGACAACGAGACCCATCTCATTCCGCGCGCCATGATGGCACTCCAGGGCCATGTCGACTTCGCCGTGTTCGGCGACGACTACGACACGCCCGACGGCACCGCGATCCGCGACTACATCCATGTCACCGACCTCGCCGCCGCGCATGTCGCGGCGCTGAAGCTGCTGGAACAGGGATATGCGGGCGGCAGCTTCAATCTCGGCACCGGCTCCGGCTTTTCGGTGCGCGAGATCCTCGACGCCATCAGGCAGGAGACCGGGCGCGAGGTGCCGCACACTGTCAAGCCGCGCAGGGCGGGCGATCCCACCTATCTGGTCGCCGACCCCTCCGCCGCACGAAAAGTTCTTAACTTCGTGCCGCGCCATTCCGACCTGCCGTCGGTGATCCGCACCGCCTGGGCCTGGCACCAGAAGGCGCATCCGCTCACGCGATTATGACGTACTAGCCAGTAGTCCGGCTTGGCGCATCGAGGCCAGCCGTACTGATGGGTTGCGACAAGCCCGGGGCATCGCTGTGCACGGGGATTGCTATGGAGTGGGGAGAACCACCGTTGGATTGCCGGCACGCCCGGTACGGTGGCCGATCGCATGCAGAAGTGGCGAGAGGCCGGCGCCTGACGGCATCATGTTGCAGGTCCTCTATCTTCCGAGCGGCTTGGAGGAGCTGGTCCACGGGCTACTGCCGGAGCTGCAATGTCGTGGCTCGTTCCGCACTGACTACGACGGTCCAAGCTTGCGCCAAGCGCTAGGCCTGCCCCGCCCGGCGAGCTAAGCGGCGCCTCTTGATCTATCCGTTGTACTCTTCAGTTTCAGTCGTTCCCAAAATACTCAGCGCAGCGAGTATCGTGGTCGTGCGACAGATGCCCAATTGCGGCCGGATAAGCCCTGGTTTGCGACTGGTAAGTCATTGATGGTTCTCAACCCGTCGCTATCTCTTAATTAGCCGCTTTATCGGGATCTTCAGATGCTTACTCCAAGGCGCTTGCATGCGTGATAGCGCGCGCCATGCCTAAGCGAATCTGAAGCGCAGCTGCGTTGCTTGATCGATCGCTAGCTGCCCCATTTTCATTTGGAAACAGCAGCCAACCTACTGAAATTACTGGGGCGTGTTTCGACCATTTTTTCCAAATGCGCCTTGAAATCACTATATAATCAAGCAGGTTTTGATTCCGCCATTCGGAGGTTCGATCCCTCCCGCCCCAGCCAGATCTCAAGCTGTTGAGTTCATTCGGTAAGCAGTTTCACTTTGGGCGCGTTTGGAAACACAGATTCTAAGGCTCGGTCCAGAATCGAACTAAACGGCGTGGCCAAGCTGGCTTATCTCCGAGGCTTCCATCCCAACATATACCGCGGAAGCTGCTCGGGCAGGTCTGTTTTGCCCTCATCGTAGAATAGGGTGCTACGGCGAACGAAGCGGACAAAAGGTCGAGATGCGCTTGTGCGGAATTGCAGCAGTGCCGCAATCGGCCCAGCCGGCGGCCTCGGGGAGCGGTCGTTGCCCCGCTACCGGGGACCATTACGACTGCAAATCGCGTGGCCTTCGTTTCCTTGGCCGACCGGAACGATGGAGACCCCGCACTTTCTGCTGTTGAAAAAGCTCCCCGCATACGTCACGCAACCATTGGCTTGCCGTGTCGTGATGGAAGCGGGCGTGCCAATATTGCTTCACCGTAAAGCCGGCGATCGCCAGCGGGCAATCGAGCACGCTCAGTCCGTAATAATGAGCCAACGTTTCGCCAATGTGCCTTGGGAGGGTGGCGATCAGGTCAGTCGTGCCGATGATCGCGGGTAGCCCCAAAAAGCCGGGTAGCTCAAGCACGACATCAAGGACTATCCGCTGCTCCCGTAGCGCGTCCGCGAGCAACTGATGTCCGGTGCCAGATCGAATGAGGACATGCGCCTCACGCTTGAAATCCTTTGCGGTGATGCGCTCGCGGATCCGGGTATGTCTTGCGTTTGCCAGGCAGACCCAATCCTGCGGAAAGAGTGCCTGTTGGAAGTGCCCAGCGTCGAGGTCCGAGATGTAGCCGAGCGCCAGATCGGCCTCGCCAGACTGCAGCATTCGTGGGGTATCGCCGCCGATCTGCGCCGCCTCAATGCGGATGCCCGGCGCAACGCGACGAACGTGAGCGAGGATGGCCGGAAGCAGCGTGATGTGGCTCGCATCCGTCATGCAGATGACGAAGCGGCGCTTGGCAGTCGCGGGATCAAAGTCGGAGCGAAGCTCCGCCAGACGACGCAGCATCTCCAACGCTTGTCTGGCCGTGCCGATGAGAGCCTCGGCGCGCGGAGTCGGCAGCATCCCCTGTGCTGAGCGGATGAAGAGTGGATCGTCCAGTTCCTTTCGCAGGCGTGCAAGCCAGATCGAAATGGTCGGTTGACTCTGACCGAGTTTCTCGGCTGCCTTGGTGACACTGCCCGTGGTGAACAATGCATCGAAGAGCCTGAGCAGGCGTGGCTCCAGCAGTTTCGTCTCGGCGTGATCCTGAGGTGTCATTGTAAATTACAATAATGGTTATAAGAATCATAGCATATCTTAATGTAAACCAGCCTGCTACGACGCGACCAACGCCGAGAAAGGCGCTGGGAGAAGCGTTCGGATGAGGATCTGCTTTATCGGAGCGGGGGCCTTAGGTTCGACCATCGGCGGCACGCTGGCGCGTGGGGGAGCCGAGGTCTGGCTGATTGATCCGTTCCAGGCCCATGTTGACACAATCAACGCCCGCGGGCTTCGCATGCGCGAAGGTAGCGCCGAAACCGTCGTGAAGGTCACCGCCTGCACGTCCGCGGCCCAGGTCGGCGTCAAGGCTGACCTCGTCATCGTCCTCGTCAAATCCTACCACACGCGTGAGGCCATCCGGGCGGCCGCGCCGATCATCGGGCCGCATACGGTCGTGATGTCGCTTCAAAATGGTCTTGGCCACGAGGACATCCTCTCGGAGGAAGTTGGTCGTGACCGGGTCATGGCGGGCAAGACCTACGTTGGTGGCGTGCTGCTTGGCCCCGGTCATGTTCGCTCCGGGGTCATCGGCAAGGAAACCATCATCGGCGAACTTGATGGACGCTTGACGGAACGCGCACAGCGAATTTCCGAGACGTTCAACCGCGCCGGCATCCTCACGCTGCTCAGCGACAACATCCTGGGCACGATGTGGGACAAGCTGTTCATCAACGTTGCCGGAGGAGGCATTACCGCCATTACCGGCCTGACTTATGGCGGTCTCTATTCGCTGCCGATCCTGGAAGATTGCGCGCTGGCCGCGATCTCAGAGGGCATCGCGGTCGCGCAGGCGGCTGGCGTGAAGATCTCGATCACCGACCCGCGGCGCGCTTGGACGATGGCATCCGCTGGTCTACCGCCCGAGTTCAAGACGTCGATGTTGCAAAGTCTGCAGTCCGGCAACTTGACTGAGATCGACTACATCCACGGGTCCGTCGTGCGCTGGGGCGCCAGGCTCAACGTCCCGACCCCCGTCAATTCCACCCTTGTCGCGCTTGTCAAGGGCATCGAATACGCCCGCAGCGACTATCCTGGAAGGTCCTGAGACGATGTCGCTGCCCCGTGCCTACGTCGAACACGTCGCCATCCGTGTGCCGGACGTTGATCGTCACGTTGGCTTCTTTCGCGAGGTGCTTGGTCTTGCCATTCGCGACGAGCAACCCGCCGATGGTGCCCGCCCGCGTCAGGTATGGGTGCTCGGAAGCGTGCAACTCATCGAGGATCCGAACTTCGTCGGACCGGAGGGGCGCCTCGCCCATCTCGGCATCATGGTCGACGATTACGAAGGTGTGCTCGCCCGTGCCGCCGCCTGGGGCGCCAAGGCGCTGCCTACGGGACCGAACTGGCTCGAACTGCCTGGCGGGCTGAACGTCGAAATCTTGCAAGCCAGTGCAGGCGCTGTGGAAGCGGCCCTGGCGATCAATCCACGGGCCTAAGGAAAACGCGACATGACCGATGAGCGCTACTGGGACGATGCCAAGGTCGGCGACGAATGCGTTACCCCTTCGGTAACGGTCACCGAAGCAATGGTGAATGCCTATGCCGAACTGACGGGTGATTTCACGCCTGTTCATGTCGACGAGGAATACGCCAAGACCACACCATTCGGTACGCGCGTCGCGCACGGGCTGTTCGGTCTGTCGCTGGCCGATGGTTTGAAGACCCGTGCCGACTACCGCTTCCTTCCGGGAATGTCGCTGGGCTGGACATGGGATTTCAAGCTGCCGATCAAGCTCGGCGATACCGTGCATGTGAAGTTCCGCGTTGGTTCAATGCGCGCCACGAAGCGGCAAGGGTGGGGCATCGTGGTGCTGCCCTCGGAGCTGATCAATCAGCGCGGCGAAGTGGTGCAGCTCGGCGAGCACCGGTTGATGATTCCGATGCGCTCGAAGACCAGCATCGCAGGAGAGCGGGTATGACCGCACAAGATCTGCCGCTCAAAGGCATTCGTGTCATCGATTACAGTCATTTTTTGGCAGGCCCGTTCATGGGCCGTTGCCTCGCCGCGATGGGCGCTGAGGTCATCAAGGTGGAGCGACCTAGGGAAGGCGATGCGGGCCGCGCCCACGGCTATTTCAAGGACGGACAATCCGGCTACTTCCTTCAGCAGAACATGGGAAAGCAGGGCCTGTGCATCGATCTGCGAGATAGGCGTGGCCTCGACATGATGATGAAGCTGGTCGAGACGGCCGATGTCTTCATCGAGAACTATCGCCCCGGCGCACTCGAACGCCTCGGGCTCGGTTACAAGGCGCTGTCGACGCGCAATCTCAAACTGATCTACTGCTCGGTCTCCGCCTATGGCCACACCGGTCCCTATGCTGACCGTCCGGGCTTCGGCCTGATCGCAGAGGCGATGTCGGGCGCTCTGGCGCAGCTGGGCTCCCCCGGCGAAGCGCCGCCGCTGCTGCGGATGCCACTCGCCGACATGTATACCGGCATTCACGGTGTGGCTGCCATCAACGCCGCGCTGGTCGGCCGCGCGTCGTCCGGGCGCGGTCAACATATCGATCTGGCTCTGTACGATTGCATGGTCTCGATGCACGATTATGCGGTCCAGCGCTACTTCCTCTCCGGCGGAACCGACCTGCCGAAGCAGACCGGCAGCGGTCAGCCGGACTCGACCGTCTACGGCGTCTTTCCGGCAAAGGACGGCAATCTTGTCATCGCCGCGCAAGTCGATGATGCGTGGCGACGATTGGCGAGCCTGATCGGGGGAGACACGTTGGCATCCGACGAACGCTTCGCCACACCTGCTGCGCGCAACGCTCATTATGCTGGAGCGATGGAGATTGTGCGCACCTGGACGCTGTCGCAGCCATCTCGGGACGCCTGTCTTGCAGCTCTTGAAGACGCAGGTGTTCCGTCGGCTCCCGTGCAGACCATCGCGGAAGTCGTGAAGGATCCGCAGATCCATGCGCGCGGTATGTTGGTCGAGCAGGAGCATCCTGTGCTCGGCAAGGTGACGCTGCCGAACCTGCCTTTTCATTTCTCCGATTGCGACACGACGGTGCGCACGCCGGCGCCGTTGCTCGGTCAGGATAATCGCCACATCGCAGCCTCGCTGGGATTCTCTACCGAACAGGTCGACGAAATGGTGCGCGACGGCGTCCTCTACAACGAAGCCGCGGTGTAGGAGTGAGCCATGGGCGATCGTTACGCGGTGATCGGCAATCCGATCGGCTTCAGCAAATCACCCCTCATCCATGGCACTTTTGCCAAGATGACGGGACAGGACCTCGTCTATGAGGCGATCGAGGCACCCCTCGGTGGCTTCAGCGAACGCGTTGATCAATTCCGGGCGGAGGGCGCCAAGGGGCTGAACATCACCGCCCCATTCAAGCTCGATGCCTTCGCCTACGCAAACGAGCTTTCAGAGAGCGCCGACCGCGCTGGCGCCGTAAACTGCCTGAAGTTCGATGGCGATCGGATCATTGGCGAGAATTTCGATGGGATCGGCCTTGTGCGCGACATCACCATGAATCTCGGGGTCAAAATGGCCGGCCAGCGCGTCCTGATGCTCGGCGCCGGGGGCGCGGCGCGTGGCGCGCTGCTGCCGTTCCTGCGCCAGGAGCCGTCCGAGTTGGTCCTCGTCAATCGTACCTTATCGAAGGCTGTGGCGTTGGCCGAAGAGTTTACCGGTTGTGATCCCCTGATCGTCAGCGGCTATGCTGAGCTGGCCGATCTTGCCGAGGGTTATGACGTCGTGGTCAACGCGACATCGGCCAGCCTGCGAGGTGAGATGCCGCCACTTCCCGGCAATGTCTTCCGCGGTGCGAAGTTGGCGTACGAACTTGCCTACGGCAAGGGACTAACTCCCTTTCTGCAAGCGGCCCGCGCCGAAGGCGTAGTCAAGCTGGCCGACGGCGTCGGCATGCTTGTCGAGCAGGCGGCGGAAGCTTTTGCCTGGTGGCGCGGCGTTCGACCGAGCACGGCTCAGGTCATCGCCGAGCTGACTGTCCCTTTGGGCTGACGGGCGATGCCGACCATGCATCAGAAGTCCAGCTTTCTCGTCGGTCTGATCGGTAGCGGCATCGCTGCGTCACGCACTCCGCCTATGCATGAAGCGGCCGCTGACGCCGCGGGCATCCGCTATCTCTACAAGAAGATAGATCTGGCAGAGTTGAAGCTCGGCGTGGATGCGTTGCCGGAATTGCTCACCGCGGCAAGGCGGATGGGCTTTGACGGGTTGAACGTGACCCATCCCTGCAAGCAGGCGATCCTTCCGCTCTTGGACGAGCTTTCGCCTGACGTGGAGGCGCTTGGCGCGGTGAACACCGTGGTCATCAGGAACGGACGAATGACCGGCCACAACACGGACTGGTTTGGATTCGCCGAGAATTTTCGCCGCAACATGCAAGGAGCCTCGCTTGGTCGCGTCGTCCAATTCGGTGCGGGCGGTGCGGGCGCCGCGGTCGCTTTCGCGCTCATGAAGCTCGGCGTGCAGGAGCTGACTATTATAGATGTCGACTTGGCCAAGGCGCAAAACGTGGTCGACGGTTTGTCCCCCCGGTTCGTAGAAGGGCGCTTAAAAGTCGGCCAGGATGTCGCCGCGGATGTCGCTGCCGCCGACGGAATCGTCAACGCGACGCCGATCGGCATGGACAAATATCCAGGCACACCGCTGCCGACGGATCTGCTGCGTCCCGATCTGTGGGTCGCCGAGATCGTCTACTTCCCGCTGGAAACCGCCCTGCTGCGCGCGGCACGTAGCCTTGGCTGCCGCACCGTCGATGGTGGTGGCATGGCGATCTTCCAGGGGACCGAAGCATTTCGCCTGTTCACAGGCATCTCACCTGATCCAGACGTTTTCTTCGCCGCTTTTGCATCCCTGGGAGGGTGACGTCAGGCCGATGGGCGAGCGGCACGCACAACGCCCGAGAGGAAACGCAAGATGGGCTATACGCTCGATTTCGCGGTGGTTTGGCATGCGATGCCCGCACTGCTGTGGGGGTGCGTGGGTACATTGGGTCTGGCGCTTGCCGGCATGACTCTCGCGATGATGATTGGTGTCGCCGGGGTCGCGGCACGCGATTCGAGGGCGGCCTGGTTGCGTGCTCTCGTGATCGGCTTCGTCGAGATCGTGCGCAATACGCCTTTCCTGGTGCAGATCTTCTTTATGTTCTTCGCCCTGCCGCTCATCGGGTTGAAGCTCAATCCAACCGCCACCGCCATTATCGCCCTCGGTGTCAATGGCGGCGCCTACGCCATTGAGATCATCCGCGGCGGCGTCCAGTCTATTCACAAAGGACAAATTGAGGCCGGCTACGCGCTCGGACTGCACAAAGGGCAGGTATTCCGGTTCATTGTGCTCAAGCCTGCGCTTCGCGCGATCTACCCCTCGCTGACGGGGCAGTTCATCATGCTGACGCTGACCTCGTCGATCTGTTCGGCGGTATCGGCTTACGAATTGACGTCGATTGCCCAGCGCATCGAAAGCGACACATTCCGCAGCTTCGAGGTCTATTTCTCCGTCACCTTCCTTTATCTCGCGATCTCCTGGCTGCTGATGTTGGGCTTCGCGGTCGTCTCTCACCGCTTCTTCTCATATCCGACGCGCTGAGGGAGCGATCATGACACCGCATTTTGGTCTTGCCGAGTTCGGCTTCCTGCTGCGTGGGCTGCAATGGACGGTGCTGCTGACGTTGGTCGCGTTTGCGGGTGGCTGCACGGCTGGGCTGGCCGTCGCGTTGCTCCGCACCTGTGGTCATAGGGGCGTGGAATGGATCACTCGCATTTACATCGGGGTGTTCCAGGGCACTCCGCTGCTGCTGCAGCTCTTCGTCGTGTATTACGGATTGGCGCTCACCGGGTTGAAGCTCGACGCCTTCGTGGCGGTGGCGATCGGCTTCACCGTGAATGCCTCCGCCTTCCTTGGCGAGATTTGGCGCGGAGCGATACAGGCCGTGCCGCGTGGCCAGACCGAGGCCGCGATGGCGCTTGGACTGCACTATTCGTCCCGCATGCGCGACATCGTTCTGCCGCAGGCAATCCGCATCTCGCTGCCCGCGACCGTCGGGTATCTCGTGCAGCTCATCAAGGGCACGTCGCTCGCCGCCATCGTCGGTTTCATCGAACTCGCCCGCGCCGGTCAAATCGTGTCGAACCAGACCTTCCAGCCGTTGCTCGTCTTCGGCGTGGTCGGCGCGATGTATTTCATCCTCTGCTGGCCACTGTCGTGGTGGGGCAGCCGGATGGAAGCCAGGCTCGCCCTGGCCAGTCAAAGGTAGGAACGGCGCACCTGCTCAATCACAAACAGCCATCACCAGGAGGAGATACTCATGTTGTTTTCACCTAATCGTCGCCAGCTCGGCATCGCGCTGCTGGCATTGGCGGCTATCGCCATCGCAGGCAAATCGCAGGCGGGCACGTTGGAAGACGTGAAGAAGAGGGGCATCGTCGTCATCGGCATTCAGGGCGACAATCCCCCGTGGGGCTACGTCGACAGCTCGGGAAAGCAGGATGGCATCGATGCCGACATGGGGCGCGCCTTCGCTGAATATCTCGGCGTGAAGGCCGAATTCGTCCCGCTGGCGGTGGCCAATCGTATTCCGGCGCTGACCACAGGCCGCGTCGACATTCTGTTCGCAACCATGGCCATGCTGCCCGAGCGCGCGAAGGCGGTGCAGTATTCCAAGCCCTACGTCGCCAATGAGATTACGCTGGTCGCAGCCCAGGCAACGCCGATCAACAGCAATGCCGATATGGGCAAGTATGTTATTGGCGTTCCGAGGTCCTCCACGCAAGACACCCAGGTCACCAACAGCGTTCCAGCAGGCACCGAAATCCGCAGGTTTGACGATGATGCGGCCACGATCCAGGCGCTGCTCTCGGGTCAAGTGCAGGCCGTCGGCGCAAACAGCTTCTACCCACAGCGTCTGAACGCCGCAAAGCCCGAACTTGGGTTCGAGCCAAAGCTTCACTTCACCGCTCTGTACAACGGGGCCTGCACGCGCCTCGGGGACAGGGAGTGGAACGAAACGGCCAACAAGTTCATCGACCAGATCAAGTCGAACGGAAAGTTGGCCAGCTTTTATGCCAAGTGGATGAAGGCGCCCGTGCCGATCTTCCCGGACTCGGTCCCCGGCGTTCCCTTCACAGTTCAGTAGCCACTGCGAGCGGCCGGCGCACGATCCGCGTTGGCCGCCATCCGATAGCGGAGCGAATCCATGCAGGACAATATCCTGATCGAAATGAAGGGCGTGCAGAAGTGGTACGGCGGGTACCAAGCTCTCCGCCACGTCGATCTCACCGTGCGCAAGGGCGAGAAGATCGTGCTCTGCGGTCCGTCCGGGTCGGGCAAATCGACGCTGATCCGCTGTATCAATCGCCTCGAACCGATCCAGCAGGGCAGCATCGTGGTGAACGGTCATCGGCTTGACGACAGCATCAAGGCTATTGATGTCGTACGTCAAGACGTCGGCATGGTCTTTCAGAGCTTCAATCTCTTTCCGCATATGACGGTCTTGCAGAACTGCATGCTCGCGCCGATCCGCGCGCGCCGCATCGGCAAGAGCGAGGCGGAAGCGATTGCGCGAAAATTCCTCGAGCGCGTGCGCATCGGTGACCAGGCCGAGAAATATCCGGCTCAGCTTTCGGGCGGTCAGCAACAGCGCGTCGCGATCGCGCGTGCGCTTTGCATGCAGCCCAAGGTCATGCTGTTTGATGAACCGACCTCGGCGCTCGATCCTGAGATGGTCAAGGAGGTGCTTGATACGATGATCGGCCTCGCCAACGACGGAATGACCATGATTTGCGTCACCCACGAGATGGGCTTTGCCCGCCAGGTTGCCGATCGTGTCATCTTCATGGCCGAGGGCCAGATCATCGAAGAAGGCGCGCCCGACGCTTTCTTTCGCAATCCCCAGCATGCCCGCACCAGGCAGTTCCTTGGCGAGATCCTCGCCCATCACTGAACGGAGGTCTTTCATGAGTCGTCTTGTCTACGTCCTCAACGGACCAAATCTCAATTTGCTCGGCAAGCGCCAGCCCCACATCTATGGCCACGAGACGCTTGCGGATGTGGAGCGGGACTGTCTAGCGCTGGCTAAAGAGCTTGGCCTCGAGATCCGCTTCCATCAATCCAACCGCGAATACGAGATGATCGACTGGATCCACGAGGCGCGCGAGACGGCTGCCGGGATCGTGATGAATCCCGCAGCTTTCACCCATACGTCAGTTGCCATCCTGGATGCCTTGAACACGTTCGAGGGAACAGTGATCGAGGTGCACATTTCCAACGTGCACAAGCGCGAGGAATTCCGCCACCACTCGTTTGTGTCCAAACGGGCTGATGGGGTCATCGCAGGGTTCGGCACCCAAGGTTATCTGCTCGGCTTGCGTCGTGTGGCCAAGCTGCTCGATGAGAAGAAGGGGTAGCATCGGATGAGCGCACCCGTCCGCCTCTCGGTGATGGGAGCGGGTCTCATCGGCAAGCGACATATCGAACACATTCTCACGCGGCCGGAGGCGATGCTTTCGTCGATCGTCGATCCGGCGCCTGCGGCACGAGAGTTGGCGGTTTCGCTGAAGGTGGACTGGTTTCCATCCTTTCAGGACATGCTCTCCGGAAATCGGCCGGAAGGGGTGGTTGTCGCCACCCCCAACCAGATGCATGTGGCCAACGGTATGGAATGTATCGCAGCTCGCATCCCGGCGCTGATCGAGAAGCCGTTAGCGGATGACGTCGCCGCTGGACAGGCCCTGGTCGAAGCCTCCGAGCGGGCCGGCGTGCCGCTGCTCACCGGCCATCATCGCCGCCACAACCCGATGATCCAGCGCGCCAAGGCGGAGATCGACAGGGGCCGGCTGGGCCAGATCGTGTCGGTGCATGGCATGTTCTGGCTGATCAAGCCGGACGACTATTTCGATGTGGCCTGGCGTCGCGAGAAAGGGGCGGGTCCTGTCTTCCTAAATCTCATCCACGATATCGACCTGCTACGGTATCTCTGTGGGGATATCGTGGCGGTACAAGCTGCGCAATCCAATCGGCTGCGTGGAAATGAGATTGAAGAGACAGCGGTGATCCTCCTGCACTTCGCCTCCGGCGCGTTGGGAACGGTCAATGTCTCCGATACCATCCAGTCGCCTTGGAGCTGGGAATTCACCGCCGGTGAGAACTCGGCCTACAGTCATACGCAGGAGGGTTGCTACCAGATCGGCGGCACGAGGGCATCGCTGGCTATTCCGCAACTCGATCTATGGCATCATCCTAGCAAGGCCAGCTGGTGGGCGCCGATTGAGCGCGAGCGGCTGAGCTACGAGAACGCAGACCCGCTTGGCTTGCAGATCGCAAACTTCTGTGGGGTGGTCCGCCGTAAGGCAGCGCCCGTGGTGAGCGGGCGCGAAGGGCTGAAGACCCTCGGAGTGATCGACGCGGTCAAACGCGCGGCGGAAACCAAAGATTTCGTATCGGTCCGAAATTCGTAAGCTCCCTTTTCATTTGGAAGCAACCGCCAAGCTGTTGATATTCTGCTGATCGAGCTGAATTTGAGAACCGCAGAAGTCCTACTTAACTCCGGGCCTTTCGCAGCCGGCTGGGAATAGATGCTAGGCGGTGTGGACAAATTCAGCATACCACGGTAGCCCCCAAGCGCCCCCTGGGGCCGGCAGGGAGCAAGGCGCGAGGCCGACGACGGAGTGGACCTCAAGGCCGAGCAACGCTGCCAAGGTCGCCGCTTCGATCGGGACCTTGGCCGATGAATTTTCGAGGAGGGTTTGAGCTTCTTGTTCGTTCCTTCGTCACTACGGCGAAACCCGAACCCTCCTCAATATACACCCCTAAATGTCTACCATCGGCGATAATGAATGAGAGATGTCGTCAAGACCTGATGAACGAGAGCAGGTCGGGGTTGAGGACATCCGCATGCGTGGTGAGCATGCCATGGGGATAGCCGGGATAAGTCTTCAGCGACCCGTTCTTGAGCAGGTCGACCGCACGCGGCACTGAACTTGCGAACGGGACGACTTGATCAGCCTCGCCATGCATCACCAGCACCGGCACGGTGATCTTCTTGAGGTCTTCGGTATAATCTTCGAGCCAAGAGTCGACGGTTGCGTAATGAGCGAGGGCACCGCCGGCCATGCCTTGGCGCCACCAGTTCGCAATGATCGCCTCCGAAGGCTTCGCCCCATCTAGGTTGTAGCCGTAGAACGGATTCTCGGGGACGAAACGGTAGAACTCCGACCGGTTGCCCAGCACGCCTGCCCGGATCGCTTCGAACCACTCCGGCGGTTGACCGGACGGGTTGTCCTCGCTCCGGTACATGTTCGGCGTCAGTGAAGCGACCAGCGCCGCCTTCGCGACGCGCTCCTGGTGGCGAGCGACATAGCGAGCCACCTCACCGCCACCTGTGGAGTGACCGATGTGGATCGCGTCGCGCAGGTTGAGGTGTTCAGTCAGGGCCGCGAGGTCGGCAACCCAGTGGTCCATGTCGTTGCCGGTGCTGGGCTGGTCGGACCGGCCGTGGCCGCGCCGGTCGTGGGCGATCACCCGGTAGCCGTGGCGAAGGAAGAAGGTCATCTGGGCGTCCCAGTCGTCCGCTGTCAGCGGCCAGCCGTGGCTGAAAACGATCGGCTGGCCTGAGCCCCAGTCCTTGTAGAAGATGTTTACGCCGTCTGTAGTAGTGATCGTGGGCATTGTTCAGTTCCTTCAGGTTAGCCGCGGATGAGAGTCATCGCTCGCTGGCGCGGCGTTCCAGCGATGATTCCGTCAAACGAAGATGACCAGTCGTCTATTAATCGGTCAAAATTTTTACGTCAGCAGAGAGGGCAAAACGAAGCGCTCGAAGCTGTCGAAGGGCGCCCGGCTACGTTCGACCTTGGCCCGCATGACCGCCCCTTCGAACGTGTCAATCAGCGCGACAGCAAGCTGCCTTGGATCCTTTCCGGCCGACAATTCTCCTTTCTCCTGCGCTTCCCGCAAGCATGAGGCGAGCGCGGCCGACCACTCGCGATAGATCGCCGCAAGCTTGATCCGCACATCCTCGCTCGTCGGCGTGACCTCCAGTGCCATGTTCCCGATCAGGCAGCCGACCGCGTAACGGCGGCGCTCGTGAAACTCGGCAAGCCCGGCGAAATAGCGCGCGATGCGCGACAAGGGCGGCGTCCGGCGTTGATTCAAAATGGCCCCATACTCAGCGACAACCGCGTCCCAATATTCGGTCAATACGGCGACGGCGAAGGCTTCCTTGCTGTCGAAGTAATTATAGAACGAACCCTTGGGCACGCCGGCTGCAGCGGTGATCTCCTGCACGCCCGTGGCGTTGAAGCCGCGGGTGCTCACAAGGTCTCCCCCTTTTTCCAGGAGGCGCGATCGCGTTTCGGGATTGGCTGGTCTAGGCATGGATTAATATATGACCGGTCGTCTTACTAACGTCAAGCAGTTTTTTTGGTGTGGGCACCGGTTCGTCCGGTTGAACTGCGTTTCCAGCCGCTGAAACTACCGGATAGGCGAGGCATTCAAGCTGCCACACGTTCCTGTTGGAAAACGCTTCCCCCTCACAGCCCAGCAAGATCGAATTGACCAGCACTGCTGTATTCGGACGCCGAGGGCGAGAGGATCAGGCTTGGGCACGTCCCCCAGGGTAGGAAGAGCTGCTGATCGTGCTCGGTACGTCATCGTCGGAGCCGGCGCTGCCTGGCGCGCTGCGCAAGCTCGAGCAGCTGGGGTGCCGGAAAGGCGTGTCGGGGCTCGTGCTGCCGATGGGCTACTCTTTCAATCTGGACGGCAGCGCCATTTATCTCACCCTGGCGTCCATCTTCATCGCTCAGGCCTGCGACATTCATCTGTCCTGGGGACAGATTGCGGCGATGCTCGGACTAATGCTGCTGACGTCTAAAGTCGCGGCCGGTGTCACCGGCAGCGGTTTCGTCGCGCTTGTCGCGACCCTCTCTGTCATGCCGGACTTGCCCGTGACCGGCGTGGCGCTGCTCGTCGGTATCGACCGCTTCATGTCGGAGGCGCGGGCGCTGACCAGCATGATCAGCAACTGTATCGCGGCCATCACCGTTTCGCTGTGGGAGAACGCCTGTGACCGTGAGGTGTTGGCCCGTGAACTGGGACAGAGTAGCGCTCCCGAACCTGCAGCCGGATCGAAGATTGCCGCGGCAGTAGTGGAGCGGGAGGGCAAGAGCTGGATGCCGACAACGCAATCGGCCGCTTGAAGGAGGGATACTTTGGCTGGCGTTGGTCTTCGCGCGGCGAATACCGCAAGCTCGGCCGGCTCAATCGAAGCCGGCGAGGATCTGGATAGGCCCGCTATCTCGGGCGGGATGCGGGTGCTCGCCTCGACGGACAAGCGCCATCACGTGTCCGTTGAGACCAGTGGCGGCAAGGTCAACCCACGCAGCGCTGCCGAGAAAAAACCATACTGGGCCCTGGGGTGCGCGGCAACCTTCAACGGACGATTCGCTTCACAGCTTCAGCTCAAGGCGTGACCGGCCAATCCGTAGACCCAGGGCTCGTTTTCCTTTCGGTTCAGGAATCGCCGTCCCTTGGACATGGTCGTGACGGTGTCGTTCATCCCGAGGCGGCTCTGCTGAAGAAAGTCCGCAAACAGACCCGTCTGCTCCCGCGTATCCACGCGGGCGAACCTTCCCGCGAGATCCTTGAGATGCACGGCCGTGAGATTGATCGCGTCACCATCATTGCTGGCGACGATGGGGCCGATCACATGACCGCGCCCGAATTCGCGTTTCATGGAATAACCGACGGTCTCCCCGCCGCGGCGCAGGACGCAGATTGACGCACCTTCAGAAAGCAGTGCAAGCAGCCTTCGACGGCTGATTCCGAACGCGCGTTCATCCACTGCTGCGATCTCTTCGATGTTCTCCGTAGATAGCGAGCTCAATTCGCCGTCGAGCGTCGGCGCCGGTGGGGGTGGCGACACGACCTCCCCTTGCCACTGATACACGGTGGCTTCCTTCGTGAAGCCCAGCGAGAGATAAAGATGATACGCGGCGTCGGTCGAGTTGAGCGTCAAATTGCGTTCGCCGCACCGCTCGAACACCTGCTCCATGAGCCAGCGGCCAGTACCCTGAGTCTGGGTTCGGGGCGATGTGATCACCAGGCCGATGGTCGCGAATTCGCGGCCATGTGGGAACCACATCGCGCTGCCGAAGACGCGTCCTATGCCGTCAACGGCTACAATGCCGTGACCCGCGCGGCGCAAGAAATCCCAATCCTTGGGGCGATGCGGCCAGCCAACCCCAGTCGAGAGCGCGTGGAGCAGCTTCACATCAACGTCGTTGATGTCCTTTGCGGTTAGCTCAAAGGACTTCACGCGTACCGTTCGTCCCATTTCAACTTGTCCGTTCTTTTGCGGTATGCTGGTCTCAGGCACATCGCACTTTTTGTCGCCCCGCCACAATAGGATAGCGGGCGTATTTTCGCCGCAGTATTGCACGGAAGCCCAGCAGGTTTCCTCTGTTTGAGCGGCTTTTTCGGAATCTTTGGCCCGTATTGCAACGCAATTCGGCAGGGAAAGCTCCGGCTTGCAGCTACCCTCTCCATGTTCGGCAAATGCGTAGGCAGGGGGGGCGCCGTGAAAGTTCAAGATAGTCTCGTGAGGCCAATCGCTTCTGCCGCCGTCGTCGATTTGGGGAGCGAGGCAGAGGCGAGCGTCGATGGCATTTCTTTTCAATTCTGATGCCACCAGAGGGGCGGTCTTCCGGGAGGCGTTTGCGCGCGAGCTCCATGATCTGGAATTCTACCATTGCAGTGAATCCATCGCTCCCGAGAAGGTACGTTACCTGCTGACCTGGAACGTGCCAGACGATGTCTCACGCTTTCGCAATCTGGAAGTGCTCTTTTCAATTGGCGCCGGGGTCGACCAGTTCAAGTCGGAAACCATACCTGACCACGTAAAGCTCGTGCGTATGGTCGAGGATGGCATCATACGCATGATGCAGGAATACGTCGTCCTCGGGGTGCTGACGCTGCATCGCGAGATGCTGGCCTATCGGGAGCAGCAGAGAAGGGGCGTTTGGCAAGCGCTGGCAACGTCCCAGGCGACTGATCGACGTGTTGGCTTCCTCGGTCTTGGCATGCTGGCACAAGCTGCGATCGACCGCTTGAAACCGTTTCGATTTCCCCTTGCCGCGTGGAGCCGCAGCAAGAAGGTGATCGAGGGTGTCACCTGCTTCCATGGCGCAGATCAGCTTGGCGACTTCCTGCGAGGAACGGATGTCCTCGTCTGTCTTCTTCCGCTGACAGAGCAAACAAGCGGCATCCTGAACGAAAGGCTCTTCTCGCTTTTACCAGCAGGAGCGAGGCTCGTGCACGTCGGCCGCGGCCCGCAGCTTGACCAGGGCGCGCTCATCGAGGCGCTGGACAGCGGGCACCTGGCAGCCGCCATGCTTGACGTCACCGATCCCGAGCCGCTGCCGGAAAGCCATCCACTCTGGTCCCATCCGAAGGTGATCATCACGCCGCATATCGCGTCCGTGACACAACCGCATACGGCAGCGCAATCGGTCATAGAGAACATCCGGCGGCACCGCGCTGGACGAAATCCGGTCGGCCTTGTCGATCGAACACTCGGCTACTAACAGGAAAAACGCCATGTCACTTCTTGTCACCATCGACACCAATCCGGACTTCGCACCGAAGAACGCCTTGCCTGCTCCGGAACGGCTCATCTCCGGCAATCCATCATTCAAGACCTGGGCACAGGACGCCTCGAAAGGCGAGAAAGTGCTGACCGGCGTCTGGGAAGCGACGCCCGGCGAGACCCATTCCATCAAGGGCAGCACCTTCGAGTTCTGCCACATTCTTTCGGGCCTCATCGAAATCGAGGAAAAGGGAGGTGAGACCCGGAGGTACCGCGCCGGCGACAGCTTTGTCATGAAACCTGGCTTCGTCGGGGTCTGGCGGACGATCGAGACCGTGCGAAAGATCTACGTCTGCCATTATGACTGAGACGATGCTGAGGGCAGCACGATCAAGCGGTCCTCAGAATATTCGACTTTTGAAGCCGTGTCTGAAGGAATTCGACGCGGCCAGGCACTTCATTCTCAATGAAAAATGCGGCTTGCAGTCCTGTACTGCTCGCATGAGACGGCTTCGTCTCGCCACTCGCAAATCCAGACAGTGATGGCGGGTCGGGCCCGGAGGCAAGGAGCAAGCCCATGATTGCATTGAAGGACAAGGATCTGTTTCGCCAGCAAGCGCTGATCGGTGGCACGTGGCGGGATGCGAGCACCAACGCCACCGTTGATGTCATTGATCCTGCCAGCCAGAAAGTGCTTGGCACCATCCCCGATATGGGCCGAGATGAGACCAGGGCAGCGATCGACGCAGCGGCCGCGGCGTTCAAGCATTGGAAGACCAAGGCTCATGCGGAGCGTGCTGCGCTGCTGGAGCGTTGGCATGAGCTCATGCGACACCATGAGCAGGATTTGGCTCTTCTGCTCACGCTGGAACAGGGCAAGCCGCTTGCCGAATCGCTCGGAGAGATTCGTTACGGGACATCCTTCGTCAAATGGTTTGCGGAAGAGGCCCGCCGCATCAACGGATCGACAATCCCGGCGCCCACCGTTGATCGCCGCATTCTGGTGCTGAAAGAACCAGTCGGCGTCTGCGGGATCATCACGCCCTGGAATTTCCCCAACGCGATGATAACGCGCAAGGTGGCACCAGCCCTCGCCGCAGGCTGCACAGTCGTGATCAAGCCATCTGAGTTTACGCCTTTTTCAGCTCTCGCCATCGCTGTTCTGGCTGAGCGGGCCGGAATCCCGGCGGGCGTGATCAACATCGTGACGGGCATGCCGGCGGAAATTGGCGCGGAGCTGATGGCCAATGAAACCGTGCGCAAAATCTCCTTTACCGGATCGACCCGCGTCGGCGCTTTGTTGATGAAAGGTGCTGCTGACAACATCAAGAGGCTGAGCCTCGAGCTCGGTGGCAACGCGCCGTTCATCGTCTTTGACGATGCCGATATCGACCGAGCGGTCGAGGGGGCGATTGCGTCAAAATTCCGCAATGGCGGGCAGACGTGCGTCTGCTGCAATCGCATTCTCGTTCAATCCGGCATTTACGACGCCTTCGCCCAGAAGCTTGCCAGCCAGGTCGCAAAAATGAAGGTCGGTCCCGGCACGGAAGACGACGTTGCGATTGGGCCCATGATCAATGGCGCGGCGATCGAGAAGATCAAGCGGCACGTCACCGACGCCCTGAATAAGGGTGCAAAGATCATCTCGGAGAGTGAGGCGGTGCCGGAAGGGCGGCAATATGCCCGCCCTGTCGTGCTCGGCGACGCGACGACCGAGATGCTCCTGGCTTCAGAAGAAACCTTCGGTCCGGTCGCACCGCTTTTCCGTTTCGAGACCGAGGATGAGGCGATTGCGATCGCAAACGGCACGCCTTTCGGCCTTGCCGCCTATTTCTACACTGAAAACCTCAAGCGCTCCTGGCGTGTTGCCGAGGCGCTGGAATTCGGCATGGTCGGCTTGAATACCGGCCTGATTTCGACCGAGGTTGCGCCGTTCGGTGGAGTAAAGCAGTCAGGCCTCGGACGCGAGGGATCTCAGCTCGGGATAGAAGAATATCTCGAGACCAAGGCGCTTCACGTCGGCGGGTTGGCGTGAGCGGTCCTTTGGACGAGTAGCTGAAGCACGGAAAAAGGGGGCGGTTGAACCGCCCCCTTTTTCACAACGCAAGGACACGCATTCACGCGCTCTTGCGCAGGGGCTCCAGGCCGACTGCTGCGGCGAGCCCGTCGATGCCAGCGACCTCGGCGTATTCATAGAAAGGGTTCGCGGGCTCGTGACCGCGGTTCACCCAGACCTTGCTCTTGATGCCGAGGTCGTAGGCGGTCATCAGGTCGTAGCGGAAGGAAGAGGAGACGTGGGTGATATCCTCCGGGCCGCAGCCCAGCTTGTCCAGCATATACTCGAAGCCCTTCATATGCGGCTTGTAGGCGCCGGTCTCCTCCGCCGTGATGACCATGTGGAAGGGAGCGCCAAGCTTCTCAACGTTCGACATTATGAGGTTCTTCATGGAGTTCGACAGGATGACCAGCGGAATCTCCCTGGCAACTTTGGCCAGACCCGCCGGGACGTCGGCATGTGGGCCCCATGTGTGGATCTCTCCATTGATGCGCTGGGCATGCTCCGGCCGAAATGTGATACCGTTGCGCTTGCACGCGCGCTCCAGCGCATTATGCACGACCTCGAAGTACGGCTTCCACGCGCCGAGAACCTCATCCAGGCGATAGGCTGAAAAGTCCTTGATGAGCCTTGCCATGGCCGTCGAGGAGAGCTCGGAGCCATAGACTCTCCTTGCCGCGCCGGCCATGTCGAAATTGGTCAGCGTGCCGTAACAGTCGAAGGTGATGTATTTGGGTCTAAACGTTGCCATGGCTCGATCCTTTTCGGTCCTCACGCACCGCGTTCCGGTACGATAGAGATCCTAGCGGGCAGACGACCGGATAATGCACCGCTGTCGCGGCGGCCGGGAGCAGATTGTATCGTATCGGATCGGAGCTGTGGCAGAGAGTTGCGCGAAAAGGCGCCTCCGGGCTGAGCGCCAGTGCCGGGCATAGGCCGATGCCGGCATAAGATGCGGCGCCGATCGGCAATGAAAGTCAAAATGCCCTTCGTCGCTGTCCTGACTGGGGGCAACTGCTGTCTTGGGTATCGTACGTTGAGTCAGAAGACATCGGGGTGGCCGCACAAACGTTGCGGTTGATCTGGAGGACGACATGTTCAGCAACTCGCTGATTGAACTCGATCGCGCGCATCTGATTCACCCGGTCTCATCCTATCGCAGCCACGAGGCGACAGGCGTCCGCGTGCTGAAATCAGCGAGGGGCGCGACGCTGACCGACGCCACGGGACGTCAATTGCTCGACGGTTTTGCGGGTCTGTGGTGTGTCAATGTCGGCTACGGGCAGGACAGCATCGTCGAGGCGGCCACGAGACAGTTGCGCGAGCTGCCTTATGCGACGGGCTATTTCGGGCTGGGCTCCGACCCGGCGATCCGGCTGGCTGCCAGGCTGGCCGAATTGGCGCCTGGTGATCTGAACCATGTCTACTTCACGTTAGGTGGCTCAGACGCCGTCGACAGCACGATCCGGTTCATCCGGTACTACTATCATGCCAAGGGGACGCCACAGAAGGACCAGTTCATTTCCGTCGAATCTGGCTACCATGGATCGTCGACGGCAGGCGCTGGCCTGACTGCGCTGCCCGCCTTTCATGCGGGCTTTGGAGTGCCCTACAGCTGGCAGCACAAGATTCCATCCCACTATGCCTATCGTAATCCTGTTGGCTCCCACCCGCAGGCGATCATTGCTGCCTCGGTCGCAGCCTTGCGGGCGAAGATCGCCGAACTGGGCGCAGATCGCGTTGCTGCCTTCTATGTCGAGCCGATACAGGGCTCGGGAGGTGTCCTCGTCCCCCCGCCGTCCTGGCTGAAGGCCATGCACGCTGTTTGCAAGGAGCAGGATGTCTTGTTCATTGCCGATGAGGTCATCACCGGCTTTGGCCGTGTCGGTCCGCTCTTCGCCTGTGAAGAGGACGACGTCGTGCCGGATCTCATGACCGCGGCAAAGGGACTGACTTCCGGCTATGTGCCGATGGGCGCCGTTCTCATGTCCGACCGGGTCTACAATACGATCGCGGATGGCGCCGGCAAGGCGGCGGTCGGCCACGGCTACACCTACTCCGCGCATCCCGTCAGCGCCGCGGTCGGGCTCGCGTGCCTGGACCTTTACGAAAACGGCCTGCTGGAAAACGGCCGGAAGGCCGGGCACCGCCTGATGCAAGGCCTTCGCACACTGGTCGATCATCCGCTTGTCGGTGATGTCCGCGGTCGCGGTATGCTGGCGGCAATCGAGCTCGTCACCGACAAGCAACGCAAGACGCCCTTGCCGGCGGAAGCCGACCCGGCGCGCCGTATTTTCGACCGCGCATGGGACAACGGCCTCGTCATCCGCGCCTTTGCCCAGGGCGTGCTGGGCTACGCGCCGCCGCTCTGCTGCACGGATGCGGACATCGACGGCATCATCGAACGGACAAGGACCACGCTGGACCAGACGCTGGAAGACAGGGACGTCCGCGCAGCGATGAGAGGATAATCGCTGCGCCAGTTCTTCAGCCGTTGAATATGCTTTCGAGAGGCAGATGGGATTTCACGATCGGGGACTTCAGCACGACGAAACTGAAATACTTGTCGATGCCGATATCCATCTCGACCAGTCGTTCCATGACCGCTTGGTATTCGCTGATCCCCGCGGTGATGAATTTCACGAGATAGTCGTATCCGCCCGAAACGAGATGGCATTCAACGACAGCATCGATCTTTTCGATGGTCGTGAGAAAGCGGGCGAAATCGATCTGCCGGTGGTTCTTCAGGGTGATTTCAGCGAAGACGGTTAGAGTTTGTCCGAGCTTGGCAACATCGATCTGGGCGGAATAGCCGGTGATGAAGCCCTCCGTCTGGAGCCTCTTGACCCGCATCAGGCACGGGCTTGGGGAAAGGTTGATCAGCTCGGCGAGCTCGACGTTGGAAATCCGCCCGTTCTTCTGCAGTTCGCATAAAATCCTGATGTCGATCTTATCGAGCTTCATAGCGATGCCATGCGATGGGGGCGACAAAGGCGTCTAGGCTTTGAGGCTTCTGCGTCATATGCGTTGTCATAGCATCAACCAGCACCTTTTCCCACCGGACGGCGGAAACTGCCTTTAGAACTCGCTGACCTTGCCCCAGGCGCTCATTTTCAGCCGCTCCGGCCTGTAGGGGCGCGGGTCGACGATCGGTGGACTGCCCGTAATGATGTCAGCGATCATATGCCCTGCGCCGGGGCCAATTCCAAAACCGTGGCCGCTGAACCCCGCCGCAAGGATGAAACCTGGAATCGTTTCAACTTCACCGATTGCGGGAATGCCGTCCGGCGTGCTGTCGATGTAGCCGGCCCAGACGTTTGAGATGGCGAGAGACCGAATTTCGGGCAGCAGCTTGCAAGCCCGTCGATGTGTCAGTCGGATTTGCCTCATATCGGGACGAGGATCAAGGGTCCGGTTCAGCTCCATCGGGGTCACTGCGTCGAGTGACCATTTGGCTAGGGATTCATGACCCTGCCTCAAGCCCTCGAATGCGCCAGGGCTAAGACTTCGCCACCGGCGAGCAAACATGGGCAGGAATTCGCGGCCAAACCTGAACTGCTGCGGCGTGGGATCGACACGCGCGCGCCCGCTTATGGCGAGCGTGTATCCGCCGTTGCCGCGCCGCGTCAGCGACATCAGCCCGGCGTACAGGGCATCAGGCACGCCTGCTGCGCCCGGAGCCAAGGCGAGAATGGAAGAGCGCACGGATGCCTGTGGGAAGCGGATTCCAAGCTGGTTGCAGAATGAGGATGCCCACGCGCCTCCTGCCATGACCACCGTCTTCGTCCGGATCGTGCCGGCTTCGGTAACCACCCCGCTGACCCGGCCGCCAGTGAGCTCTACGCCACGCGCCGCGCAAAGCTGATGCACCGTGCCACCCGCTGCCATGATCGCGCGCGCAGCGACGGGCACGGCCTTTGAGGTATCTGCCGTCCCATCAGTTGGCGAGAAGACGCCGCCTTTCCACTTGCGGCCCGTCGCCTTGCCTCGCTCGTTCGCTTCTTCGGCACTCAGCATGTGCGTCGTGACGCCGACGGTCCTGGCAAAGTCTCGCCACTTTGCCCAGCCAGCCAGCTCATTTTCGTCGTTCGACAAATACAACAGGCCACAGCGGCGAAAACCCGTATCTTCACGGGTCTCTCCGGCAACCCTCTCCCAGAGATCCAGGCTCTTGGTCGCAAGCGGCAACTCGCGTGCATCGCGGTTCTGCTGGCGGCACCATCCCCAGTTGCGGCTGGACTGCTCGGCGGCGATGCGACCCTTTTCAAGCAAGGCGACTTTGAGGCCTCGACGCGCCAGGTAATAGCTCGTGAACACGCCGACCACCCCTCCGCCGATGACGACGACGTCTGCCTCTCGAGGCAGGGAAGGGCTGGATTCGATGTGCATGAGCGGCGGGTTCATGGGTCTGGGACTCCGATGCTTGCCGTATCGTATCCGAGCAGTTGCGGCAGGCGCGCATCGGACTTTCGTGGTTGGGCGGAATTTCCTGCGGTTTACGGCTTGTGGTGCAGGCAGTTATTGCAAAGATATTTCGATTGTACGCCATCTCATAGACCGGAAGACTGACGGGTGCTCTTTGCAATTGGAGCTGCCTTTTCGTACCTGCAGGCAAACCTCGGCCGAACCTGCGCGCATGCGGCCGCAGACCGAAATGCCAAATCGGGCTTCGTTTTTGGAACTTCATGCTGCCTATCCGTCGCTTTTCGGCGACTCCGGGATGATTGAAGCAGTCAGAGTTGTGAATACCGGATCAATGTCGATCAACGGCCAGAAATTCAAAAGGTGACGCGCGATGGGCCTTGTCAGGGAGGAGACCTTTGCCGAAGCGATCGAGCTGGGCGCCTATGGCAGCCTCTCGGACCTCGGTTCATTGTTCGAGCGCTCCATTCGACTGATCGCCCGCGCTCAGCGACGCCTTTGGCTGTAGAGCAGCCACCTCTGAATCATGTCGTATCCACCGCGCGGAGAATGGCAGAATGAGCGACGAGTTGTTGACCTGTCCGAGCGTAGCGGCGGTAAAAGAGGCCGAAGGGCCGATCCGCAACGGGATCATGGGACGCGCTTGAAAGGGGAGAATGTTCAGATGACCTCTGCCCCGCAACCTTTGGCCTCGCAAGATGTGGCACTCGCGGTCCGTGACCTGACCGTGAGCTTGCCGGCGGGCATGGAGCGGGCGCACGCGGTCGAGAACGTCTCCTTTGAACTGAAGCGCGGACAGATTCTCTGCATCATAGGAGAATCCGGTTCTGGCAAATCTGTCACGGCCAATGCGATCATGGGGCTCTTGCCCAAGTCGATCCGCGTGTCTTCGGGAGAAATCCGTCTGGAAGGCATGGACCTCGTCGGCCTCTCGCCGGAGAGTCTGCGCGACCTCCGTGGCCGTGTCGTCTCGATGATCTTCCAAGACCCGCTGTCCGCGCTCAATCCGCTGATGACAGTGGGCGCGCAGATCGAGGAAGTGATGGCGGCGCACGGTGAGGGAACGCCGAAATCTCGCCGTAGCCGCGCCATAGAATTGCTGACGGAGGTGGGCCTGCCGGATCCGCCGCTGATGTATCATCAGTATCCGTTCCGGCTCTCGGGCGGGCAGCGACAGCGGGTGATGATCGCCATGGCTCTGGTTCTCGAGCCTGCGATCCTGATAGCGGACGAGCCGACCACCGCACTCGACGTGACGACACAAGCGCAGATTCTGCAACTGATCCGCGACATTCAACGCCGCAAGGGAATGAGCGTGATGTTCATTACCCATGACTTCGGAGTTGTGGCTGAGATTGCCGATTCCGTTGTGGTGATGGAGAAGGGTCACTGCGTGGAGCAGGGGAGCGCCGAGCAGGTGCTGGAGTCCCCGAGCCATCTCTACACGCGCCGTCTGATCGCGGCCGTGCCGCATCTGACGGGAAAGGACCGCGTCCCGGCGCAAGCTGCGGCCTCGTCTTCCATCCTGAAGGTCGAATGTCTGGTCAAGACCTACCGCAGCGGCAGTGCGCTGTTCGGCAAGCAGCGGATCGTGCCCGCGGTTAACGGCGTGTCGTTCGACCTTTCGCCGGGACGTACCCTGGGCGTGGTTGGAGAAAGCGGCTCCGGCAAATCCTCGCTCGGGCGATTGTTGATCAAGCTCCTCGACAGCGACAGCGGCTCTATCCTGTTCGAGGGAGGCGACGTTGCCCGGCTATCCGAAGCCGAGTTTCGGCCGCTTCGGCCAAAGATCCAGATGATTTTCCAGGATCCATTTGCCTCGCTCAATCCGCGATCAACGGTCGGGCAAATACTGACGGTTGGTCCGATCGCGCATGGACTTCCACACAAGGACGCATGTGAGCAGGCACGAGAGCTCCTGGCCCATGTCGGCCTGGATGCGGGAACCTTCGATCGTTATCCCCACGAGTTCTCGGGTGGTCAACGTCAGCGCATTGGAATCGCTCGGGCGCTGATGTTCAAGCCGAAGCTGCTGATCGCTGACGAGGCCGTTTCAGCGCTCGACGTATCGATCCAGGCGCAGATTTTGAAGCTGTTGGACCAGATTCAGCGAGAGACCGGCGTATCGATGATTTTCATCACGCACGATCTGCGCGTGGCCAGCCAGATCTGCGATGAAATTGCGGTCATGCATCGAGGGCAGATCGTCGAGCACGGGCCGCCATCGCAGATCTTCCTGAACCCGACATCCGCCTACACACGGGAATTGGTCGCTGCCATCCCCGGCGAGCAGCAAAGCAACGCCCGCGCCATTGGAAGCCAATCGACATCGGCCGGACATAGCCACAAATGAGGAGGGGTCATGACTGAAGCAAAGACTGCATCGATCTATTCGCGACGTAGCGCACTCCAGTTGATGATCGCCGGGGCGGCTGGCCTCGCCGGATCAAATTTGCTGGGCCAACCTGCCCTCGCGCGCACCTCTCCAGCGAAACCAACCGGCCGCGTGATCGTCGGGCTCGGACAAGAGCCGACCGTCTTCAATCCGCTGATGGTCCACATCGAAGTCGATGATGGCGTGCACTTCTCGGTCTTCGATGCGCTCTTCCGCATCGATCCTCAAGGCGTCATTCAGCCCAACCTTGCGGTGGAAGTGCCAGACCAGAAGAATGGCGGAATTTCGGAGGACGGCCTCAAGTGGCGCATCCGCCTGCGTGACGACGTTCGCTGGCACGACGGCACGCCTTTCAGCGCCGAGGACGTGAAGTTCACGCTCGAACTGATCGCGAATCCAAATTTCCGGAGTTGGCGCACGGCCGGACATGCTCTCGTGCGCGATATCACCGTGATCTCACCGACGGAGATCTCATGGCGAATGGAAGAGCCCTTTGCGCCCTATTTGTCCTTCCTGACCGAAACTTTCATCGTGCCCAAGCACATTCTCGAAAAAGAGGCCAATCCGAACAACGCGGCCTTCAACCAAGCGCCGGTCGGCACCGGTCCGTTCAAATGGGGCCAGCGGGTCGCCGGCGATCATCTCGAGCTTGTGGCTAACCCCGACTATTTCGGTGAAGGTCCTCACATCGAGAGGCTGGTCTTCAAATACATTCCCGATCTCACCGTCCTCTACACCCAATTCAAGAGCGGCGACGTTGATCTGGTGGGTCAGCCCTACATCACCCCTGACCACTACGGGGAAGCCAAGACGCTGCCGAACCGCGTCGTGACCCTCGTCCCAAGGACCTCATTCGAATCCTTCTACCTGAACCTCGAGCGGCCGCAGTTCAAGGAGCTTGCCGTTCGCGAGGCGCTCTACGCCGCGATCGATAAGGAGGCGATCATTCAGGGGCTCTATTATGGAGTGCCGACGCCGACAGAGACTTTCATGCCGCGGCAGTCCTTCTTCTTCAACGCCAATCTGCCCCTGCACCAATTTGACGTGAATCGCGCGGGCAAGCTCCTCGATCAGGCCGGCTGGGCAAAGGGCGCGGACGGCATTCGTGCCAAGAACGGCGTTCGCCTGTCCTTTACCAATTCGACCACGTCCGGCGATCCCCTGCGCGAACAGGTGCAGCAGTTCCTGCAGCAGAGCTTTGCGCAGCTCGGCGTCGAGATGAAGATATCGAACCTGCCCGCTGCCGTGATGTGGGGCGAGTTCTGGACGCAATCGCAATTCGATTCCGTGATCGTCGGCAGCTCGTATCTGATCGGCGCCGACCCGGACGTCACCAATCGCCTGCACTCGCGTTCGATCGCAGTGAAAGGCGGTCGCGGCTCGAACAATGCACAGTATACAAATCCGGAAGTCGATGCCCTGCTCGACAAGGGCGCGCGCACTTTCGATCCTGAAGCCCGGCGCGCGATCTACTCTCGCGTCCAGGAAGTCGTCCGTCGCGACCTACCCTTCCTTCCATTGTACCAGAGCAATGCGGTCGAGGGCCTCAAGAAGGGGATCAACGGTTTCGTGCCGAACGGCAATACGCGCACGGAATCCTGGAACGCGCTGGCCTGGTATTGGGCGAGCTGATGTGCTGCCGGCCGAGGCCGCTGTGGCCGAGGTCGGCGCTAGAGTGACGCTGCAACGCCAACATGGTGCCTCGAATGTCCGGGTTCCTGCTCAATCGTCTCTCGCAGACCATCGTGCTGCTGGTGATCGTCTCGATCATCGGCTTCACGGTTCTCAACCTCATGCCGGGCGGTCCTCTCGCGCAGTTCGGACTCGATCCGGGCATGACCCAGAAGGATGTGGAGCGACTGGCAACGCAGCTTGGGTTGAACCGGCCGCTATGGATACAGTATCTCGATTGGGCCTGGCGGCTGCTCCAGGGCGATTGGGGACACTCGTTCCGCGATGGCTCTTCGGTACTGGCGGTGATTGGTCGACACTTGCTGGCGACGCTCCTGCTTATGGGTACGTCCACCGCATTTGCGATCGCGGTCGGCGCCTGGATCGGAATCCGCGGCGCCACCCACCGCTATTCCCTGTTTGATTACTGCGCGACCGTCGGCGCCATGGTCGCCCTGTCGGTCCCGACTTTCTGGTTCGGCCTCATCGGCATCTACATCTTCACCCTGAAGCTCGGGTGGGTTCCTGCAGGTAACATGTACACGATCGGCGACGGTTCGGTGCTGGACTATCTGCATCACCTGATTTTGCCGAGCTTGGTGCTGTCGCTTGTTCACGTCGCGATCTGGAGCCGCTACATGCGCACGGCGACACTCGATGCATTGAGTCAGGATTTCGTCAAGACGGCGCGCGCCAAGGGTGTCAGCGAACGCCGCATCCTGCTGAAGCATGTCGTCGGCAATGCATTGCTGCCGATGATCACGCTCGCAGGGATGCAGCTGCCCAGCATTCTGACCGGCGCATTGGTCACAGAGACGGTGTTTACCTGGCCCGGAATGGGTCGGCTGTTTCTCGACAGTCTCGGTTACAGCGACTATCCCGTCGTGATGGGGCTGCTGATATTCTCAGCCATCCTGGTCGTGTTGGGCAATCTGATCGCAGACATCGTCATCGCCACCGTCGACCCGCGCATTCGCCTGGGCTGAGCCCGCGGACTCGTGCCTGATAACAGGAAGCAGCAGAAATGACCGTCATCGCCGCGCACGCTACTCCGACTCGCTGGTGGCACAGTCGTGCGGCATACCGCTTCATGCGCCATCATCTGGCGCTCGCTGGGATCGCGATGATCAGCCTGCTCGCGCTGGCGTGCGTCATAGGCCCCTATGCCTTGCCGTACGACTCGCTCCATATTGATCTGCGCGCCCGCTTTGCTCCACCTCTCAGCGGTCAGCACTACTTCGGCACCGACCCCTTGGGACGTGACTTGGCCGCACGGCTCTTGATGGCCGGGCGCATCTCGCTGCTGGTGGGATTCTCCGCGATGTTGCTGTCAACGCTGATCGGCACCCTGGTCGGCGTCACAGCGGGCTATCGCGGCGGCTGGGTCGGGGCGGCGCTGATGCGCACCGTGGACGGCTTCCTGTCCTATCCCTCGATCTTCCTCGTCCTGGCGCTGGCCGCGACGCTGCGGCCGAGTCCCGTCATGATCACCGTCATCATTGCCGTCACGAGCTGGATGGAGACTGCCAGGATTGTCGAGGCCGAAGTCCGCTCGCTGCGCGAGCGCGAATTTGTCCAGGCTGCACGCATGGTAGGACTTAGCAGGCGGCACATCATGTTCCGCGAGATCTTGCCCAATGCAATGGGTCCAATCATCGTCGCCGCAAGCCTGGCGGTCGCCCGCGCGATCCTTCTGGAAGCCTATATCAGCTTCCTCGGCTACGGCATCCAGCCGCCACTGCCGAGCTGGGGCAACATGCTCAACGGCGCTCAGCAATATCTGGCGAGCGCTCCATGGCTCGCCATCATTCCCGGTGCCGCAATCACAATTGCGGTGACGAGCTTCAACTTCATCGGCGACGGGCTGCGAGATGCCCTCGACGTTCGAGACGACCACATTTGATACGTCGGGCCGAGCCGCGGCTGAACATACGAGAAGCAAACGCCATGCACGCGCCGAGAGTTGACGAGAAGGCGACGCCCTACTGGTGGGAAGCCTCACCGCTCAAGCCGCTGCCTCAACAGCCACTGCCCAAGAAGCTCGACGTGCTGATCGTCGGCGCCGGCTATGCCGGACTCTCAGCCGGTCTGGTGCTAGCGCGCGAAGGACGCTCCGTTGCGGCGTTCGATGCCATGGATCCGGGGGAGGGAGCTTCTACGCGCAACGGCGGGATCACCAGCGGGACCATTCGGCCGGATTTCGCGACGCTCATGCGGCGGTTCGGGGAAGAGAGGGTGCTGGCGATCGAGGCCGAAGGCAAGAGCGCACGCGAATTCCTGTACGACTTCATCAAGACGGAAGGGCTTGCTTGCGACTTCCAGCCGGTGGGACAGTTCAAAGGCGCATTCGGCTATGAACAATACGAATCCATGGCGCGGACTGCGGAGAGGTTCGCGAAGCGGCTGGGGATCGAGGCTTACGCTGTTCCCTATGCCGAGCAGCGAAAGTACATCGGGACCGATGTCTATCGTGGCGGCACGATTCGGATGGACATCGGCGGGCTGCACCCGGCGAAGTTTCACGCTGAACTACTACGCGTGGCGCTTGCATCGGGATTGACTGTCCACGGACGAACATCGGTCATTTCGATCGAGAGGGATGGCTCAGGATTCCGCGTCGTCACTTCGGCCGGTCCGGTGCAGGCACGTCAGGTCCTGGTCTGCACGAACAGTTACACCGATGGTGCCGTGCCCTTCCTGCGTCGCAGGTTGGTGCCGGTCCGCAGCCGGATCATTGCAACAGAGCAACTCGCGCCAGACGTCATGACGCGGCTGATGCCGAAACGAATGATGATCACCGAGAATCGGGAGGTCGGCTTCTATTACCGACCCTCACCCGACGGGAAATGCATTCTGCTCGGCGGCCGCGACAGCTCCCGCGTCGGCGATCCAACCGCTCCGAAGCTGCTTCTTCGCAAGGGCCTGGTCAATCTGTTTCCGGAGCTGGAGAGCGTTCGCCTCTCGCACAGCTGGTTCGGCAACGTGGCGATGAACCGCGACATGATTCCCCGCATCTTCGAGAAGGATGGCATCGTCTACGCCACCGGCTTTTGCGGCTCGGGCGTGGTCTGGGCGCCGTGGGTCGGTATGCATGCAGCCCACAAGCTCATGGGGCATGAGGCGCGGGCACGCACGGCCTTTGACTTCCGCCCTCCGGCCTTCATCCCGTTCTATCGAGGCAATCCCTGGTTCATGCCCGCCTTCATTCAGGGCTACCGGATGCGGGACCGGATCGCGCTGTGGCGCGCCAGCCGCTGAAGACCTGCAGCACAGCGCCCAACCTGCGGCACGGCCGCCTCTCGAAAGAAGTATATCGATGCACTACGTCTCCACGCGCGGCCATTCAGGAAGAGAGCAATTCTGCGAGACATTGCTTGAAGGCCTTGCCCCGGATGGCGGGCTGTACGTGCCCGAGACCTACCCTCGTGTGGACGACGCGACGCTGGATGCGTGGCGTGGCATGTCTTACCCCAGGCTGGCTTTTGAAGTGCTGTCGCTCTACGTCGGCGATATTCCGTCTGTCGACCTGAGGGCAATCTGTGACAAGACCTATACGCCTGAGATCTTCGGGAGCCCTGAAATCGCGCCGCTTCGAAAGCTGGAGGCGGGGCTCTATCTCCAGGGCTTGTCGAACGGTCCGACGCTGGCGTTCAAGGACATGGCCATGCAGTTGCTCGGCAATCTGCTCGAGTACGAACTGGCGCGCCGGCATGAGGAGTTGAACATTCTGGGCGCGACCAGTGGCGACACCGGCAGCGCTGCAGAATACGCCATGTGTGGCAAGAAGGGGGTGCGCGTCTTCATGCTGTCGCCCAGCGGGCGGATGAGCGCCTTTCAGCAAGCTCAGATGTTCAGCCTCCAGGACAACAACATTCATAACATCACCATCGATGGCGTGTTCGATGACTGCCAGGACATCGTCAAACGTGTATCCAGCGATCTGGAATTCAAGCAGCGATACAAGATCGGTGCGGTGAATTCGATCAATTGGGCGAGGCTGCTGGCGCAGGTCGTCTATTACTTTTATGGGTATCTAAAGGCGACCGAGCGGCGGTCGGCAGGTGCAAGCTTTACCGTGCCATCAGGAAACTTCGGGAACATCTGCGCCGGTCACGTCGCGCGGATGATGGGATTACCGATATCCCGCCTCGTCCTTGCGACCAACGAGAACGACGTGCTCGACGAGTTTTTCCGCACCGGCATCTATCGCGTGCGAAGCCGGACCCACACGCTTGAAACATCGAGCCCCTCCATGGACATTTCCAAGGCCTCCAATCTCGAGCGTTTCGTGTGCGACCTGCTCGGTCGCGACGCTGGTCGGACCAAATTACTGTTTGAGGATCAACTCAGGGAACGAGGGGCTTTCGATCTAAGCGGAGATCCCTGCTTCGCCGATGCGGCGGCACGTTTCGGCTTCCGCAGCGGCAGAAGCACCCATGCCGATCGGCTGGCGACGATCCGTGACACCTGGGAGCGCTATGACACCATGATCGACCCGCACACTGCCGATGGTGTGACGGTCGCGCATATGCACGGCTCCCCGGAGGAGCCGATGATCGTGCTCGAAACTGCACTGCCGATCAAATTCGCTGCGACGATCAGGGAAGCGTTGGGCCGCGAGCCGGATCGTCCAGCGCGTTTCGACGGCATCGAAGACTTGCCGAAACGGGTCAAGGCCCTTCCTGCGGATGCACAGGCGGTCAAGAACTACATCGCGCACATTGTGCAGGCCAGCTGAGCGGACGAACATGGCCGTTTTTACCGAATTGTCATTCGACGAGGTCGCCGCGTTCTTTCGAGTACTGGGTCTTGGCGCGCCTCGTTCCGTTCGCGGCGTCACCAGCGGAATTGAGAATACGAATTATTTCGTCGATACGGATGGCGCAAGGTATGTGCTCACCTTGTTCGAGCGCCTCACATTCGAGCAGCTGCCGTTTTACCTGCACTTCATGAAGCATCTTGCGGTGCGCGGCATGCCCGTGCCGGATCCGGTTGCTGACGCACATGGCGTGATCCTTCACTCTCTGAAGGAGCGGCCCGCGGTGGTCGTCAACAGGCTTCCTGGTGCAAGTGAGGCAGAACCTACGGCGGCCCATTGCAGTTCCGTCGGAGAGTTCCTGACGCGCCTGCACCTGGCCGGGAACGATTACCCACGACAACAGTCAAATCCGCGCGGCCTTCAATGGTGGAACGAAGTCGTGTCGGTGCTCGGCCGCTGCGTATCCGCCGGACAGCGCTTGCTGCTCTCGACTGAATTGACCTTTCAGAACGAGCTCGCTTTGTCCTCGGACTACGGGCAACTCCCCAGGGGGCCGATCCACGCCGATCTGTTCCGCGACAACGTGTTGTTCGAGAGGGAACGCCTGTCCGGCGTCATTGATTTCTATTTCGCCGGATGCGACACGTTTCTGTTCGATATAGCGGTTTGCCTCAACGATTGGTGCGTCGATGGCCTCACCCGCCGCCACAATGTCGAGCGAGCCGCCGCTTTCCTGGGTGCTTATGAGAGCGCCCGGCCGCTGACTTCCTCCGAACACAGGCTGCTTCCTGCCATGCAACGCGCTGCGGTATTCCGGTTTTGGCTGTCGCGCCTCTGGGATGTGCATCAGCCGCGGCGGGCTGCGCTCCTCAAGCCACATGATCCCAGCCACTTCGAGCGCATCTTGCTCATGCTCCGGGGAGAGTTCGCATTATCATGATCGTTCAATTTGCGGCAGCGAGGATGGGGATACGATGGCGCCGACCCTAGAACACCGGGTTCGCGAGCTTCTTTCGCAGATCCAGGCGGAGGGCCTCTACAAGTGCGAGCGGGTCATCACGAGCGCCCAGGCCGGCCGGATCCGCGTCGTTTCGCAGTCCTCCGAGCTCGAGTTCGTCAATCTCTGCGCCAACAACTATCTGGGTCTCGCCGATCATCCCGAAATCATCGCAGCCGCAAAGCGAGGACTGGATGAGTTCGGGTTTGGCATGGCATCCGTGCGCTTCATCTGCGGTACGCAAAGCCTGCACCGCGAACTCGAGCGCATGATCGCTCGCTATCTGGACAAGGATGACGCCATCCTGTTCGCGGCCTGCTTCGACGCCAATGGCGGGGTCTTCGAGCCGCTTCTGGAGGCCGATGACGCCATCATTTCTGATTCTCTCAATCACGCTTCCATTATCGACGGCGTGCGTCTTTGCAAGGCGAGGCGCTACCGCTTTGCCAACGGCGACATAAACGAGCTCGAGGATCGGCTCAAGGAGGCAGACACGGACGGAGCCCGGTTCAAATTGATCGCCACGGACGGCGTGTTCTCGATGGACGGATATTTGGCTAAGCTCCCCGCGATCTGCGCCTTGGCCGAGAGGTACGGCGCCATCGTCATGGTTGATGACTGCCATGCCACCGGTCATCTCGGCGAAGCCGGCCGCGGCACGCCGACGCTGACAGGCACAAGCCGGCAGGTCGATATCGTCACGGGAACGCTCGGCAAGAGCCTGGGTGGCGCGATGGGCGGCTTTGTTGCGGCGTCGCAACCCATCATCGATCTGCTTCGACAGCGAGCGCGTCCATATCTCTTCTCTAATAGCCTCGCTCCGGCAGTGGCGGCGGGATCGATCAAGGCGATCCAGATCGCGGAAACAGCCGACGACCGGCGGCAGCTTCTTGCTGCGCATACGCGGCGCTTTCGGTCGGGCCTGGAGAAGGCCGGATTCGAACTGCTCGCGGGAGAGACGCCAATCATTCCAGTCATGCTGCAGGACGCGCGCCTGGCGCAGGATATGGCAGCCGCGCTGGATGAACGCGGCATCTACGTCGCCGCGTTCTTCTATCCCGTCGTCCCCAAAGGAAAGGCGCGGATCAGGACACAGATGTCCGCCGCCCTGACGGAAAAGGACGTTGAACTTGGCGTCGACGCTTTCACCGACGCCGGCAAAGCGCTTGGCGTGATTTGATGATTACAAAGGTGCTCTCATGAAAGCTCTTGTCAAAGCAGCCGCCGAACCGGGGCTCTGGCTCGACGAACGGGGGATCCCGCAGATCGGAGCGGATGACGTTCTCATCAAGGTCAACAAGACCGGGATCTGCGGCACGGATATCCATATCTACGCCTGGGACGAGTGGGCGCAGCGGACCGTCCCTGTCCCGATGGTCGTCGGCCATGAGTATGCAGGCGAGATCGCCGAGGTGGGCGCGAACGTCACGAAGTTCGCGATTGGTCAGCGGGTTTCGGGTGAGGGCCATGTTGTCGGCATGAGCAGCCGCGCTGCGCGGGGAGGGCGGTTTCACCTGGATCCTGAAACCAAGGGGATCGGTGTCAATATTCCCGGAGCTTTTGCCGAATATCTGCGTTTGCCCGCCTTCAATGTCGTGCCGCTCCCGGACGCGATCGATGACGAGATCGGGGCCATCCTCGATCCGCTCGGCAACGCCGTCCACACCGCGTTGTCGTTCGACCTCGTCGGCGAAGATGTGCTGATCACCGGAGCAGGCCCAATTGGCATCATGAGCGCCGCCGTTGCCAGGCATGTCGGTGCGCGGCACGTCGTGATTACCGACGTCAATCCGCATCGTTTGGCATTGGCATCTGATGTCGCTGACGTCGTTCCCGTCGATGTGAGCAAGGAAGATCTTCGGTCCGTGACGCAGCGTCTCGGCATGAAGGAAGGGTTCGACGTCGGGCTGGAGATGAGCGGTGCGCCGGCCGCGTTCGACCAAATGGTCGAAAATCTGGTGATGGGCGGCAAGATCGCCATGCTTGGTATCCCTGCTCGGCCCGCGACTGTCGACTGGACCAAGCTTGTCTTCAAGATGCTCACCGTCAAGGGAATCTACGGGCGGGAGATGTTTGAGACCTGGCACAAGATGCTCGCGATGCTCGAAAGCGGTCTCGACATCCGGAAAATCATAACGCACCGCCTGCCGGTGACAGACTTCAAGGCCGGATTTGAGATCATGTGCACTGGCAACTGCGGCAAGATCGTCCTGGACTGGAAGGCGTGAATACGCCCTTCGAGAGTGCGCCTGCCGCGGGACAGCAGATTGATCCTGCTGCCGTATCATCAATGAAATTCTATGCCGAACTTTGCGCCAGTCCGATTGCGTAATGCTGTCGGACCCAAGTTACGCTGCGAACTGCGCGGGGCTCATGAGATGGCCTCACGCTGTCAGGCGCTGGCGATTAGGCCGGCAACCCGAGCAAGAGACGTCGACCGATCATGACAGCCGCAGCTTATCCAGTCGGGCATCGCGACAATGAGGATGTGGTCCTGCTTCCCTTCGCCAGATCGCATCTGGAAGGCGCCCTGAAGCTCTCGCAAGAGATGTCCTGGCCCTACCGCATCGAGGATTGGGATGTTGCGCTGCAGCTGGGTCATGGCTTTGTTCTGGAGCGCGCTGGGACGGTACTCGGGACCGCGGCCTGGTGGCCGTACGGCGAGACTCATGCTTCCGCCGGCATGATCATCGTCGCGAAGGCCGCTCAGGGCCGTGGCTATGGGGCGCGGCTGATGGACGCGTTGCTGGCGTCGGCCCATCGGCGGACCATCGCACTGAATTCGACGGCCGAAGGCATCACGCTGTATCGTCGCCGCGGCTTTCTGCCGACCGGGGTCATCCATCAGCATCAGGGAATACCACGTGAAAGCCACGAGATGCCGCGATCAGGCCTGCTCCGGCCAATGGCCGCATCGGAGTTCGAAGCGATCGCGCGGCTCGATCGCACTGCTACCGGGTTGGAGCGGCGGCAGTTGCTAAATGGGCTGTTCGATAGCGGTGACGGTTATGTCCTGCTGCGTGACGGCATACTTTGCGGCTACGCCATCTCTCGGCTCTTCGGCCGCGGGTATGTCATCGGCCCCGTGGTGGCCGAGAGCCCGACCGATGCACGCGCGCTGATCGAATTCGCGATCGCGCGGCTCGGGCCTGTCTTCGTCCGGATCGATACTCCTGCCTCCTCGCAACTCGGGGAATGGCTCGAAAGCATCGGCCTGCAGCAGGTCAGTGATGCCACCACCATGGTGCTGGGGACGCCGGCTCCATGGACCGGACCGGCCCGCATGTTCGGGCTCGCCAACCAGTCATTCGGCTAAGGAGACATCGGGATGCTGCGCGTGGAGATGGACAGGGCGGATATCCCAAATGTCGGTCCGGGCGAGCCCGCCGCAACGATTGGCGCGCTGGCAACACCGGCGCTCCTCCTCGACAAGGACCGGCTGGATCGCAATCTCGCGCGCCTGTCCTCTCTTATGGGCCGGCACGGCGTCGTGCTGCGTCCCCATATGAAGACGGCGAAATCCATTGACGTCGCCCAACGCATCTATCCATCGGGGGCGGGACCAATCACTGTCTCAACCTTGGCGGAGGCGGAGTACTTCGCGCAGCATGGATTCCGGGACATCACCTATGCCGTGGGTCTGGCGCCCCACACAGCTGAAAGAGCGATGCGTCTGCGGAAAGCAGGCGTCGACCTCAAGGTGCTGCTCGATTCGCGGGAGCAGGCGATCATCCTCGGCGCGGCCGCTCGTGCCGCCGGCGTGGCGCCGTCTGCTTTCATCGAAATCGACTGCGATGGTCACCGTGGCGGGCTGACCGCTGAGGATTCCAAGCTCATCGCCGTCGCGGCCGCCGTTGCCGAGGCCGGCGTCAAGATCGCGGGCATTCTCACCCATGCCGGCGAATCCTACGGTCTCTGCGCGCCTGAAACCCTCGAGGCGGCTGCGGAGAACGAAAGGGCCGTGGCCGTCGCTGCGGCGGCGAGGTTGCGCGCGGCGGGGCATGAGTGCCCTGTCGTCAGCGTCGGCTCGACGCCGACCGCCCATTTTGCCGAAGACCTGACCGGCGTCACGGAAATGCGGGCCGGCGTCTACATGTTCTTTGATCTGGTGATGCACGGTGTCGGTGTCTGCACCACCGACGACATCGCGATCTCGGTGCTTGCCACCGTGATCGGCAAGAAGCCCGAGAAGAGTTGGATTTTGGTCGATGCAGGTTGGATGGCGCTGTCGCGCGACCGCGGCACCGCGACGCAGCGGGTCGACCAGGGATACGGTCTGGTCTGCGATGTGGCCGGCAAGATCTATCCCAACCTGATCGTTTCGCAAGCGAGCCAGGAGCACGGCATCCTCGCCATCAGGCCCGGCTCGGCGCAGGCTTTGCCCGACCTTTCGATCGGCGCGAAGGTCAGGATTCTCCCCAATCACGCCTGTGCGACGGCGTCGCAACACGAATTGTACAACGTCATCTCCGCCGGCAGCGACGCGATCGAAGCACGATGGCCCCGGATGCGCGGCTGGTAGGCCGTTGAAAGGATCGCTTCCAATGACCTCGCCCCTTCGACACCTGACAGAAGCCGGCTTCCTCGGAAAATTCTACATCGACGGAGAATGGCGGAAGCCGATCGGATCAGTCGTGGCAGCGGCAACCGTCGTCAATCCGGCGACGGAGCAGCCGATCGCAGAGGTTACGCTCGGCGATGACGATGATGTGGACTGCGCGATAGCAGCTGCCAGACGAGCCTTCGCCGGCTGGTCCATGACACCGCCTGCTGACAGAGCGGTGCTGCTCGACCGGGTTCATGGTTTGCTCCTCCAGCGCCTGGAGTTGTTCGCGCAGGTCCTCACGTGCGAGATGGGAGCTGCCATCACCTATGCGCGCCGAGCCCAGGTGCCGCTGGCCGCCGAACATATCCGTGTCGCACGCGACAATCTCGCGAACTATCCGTTCGTCATCCCACGCGGCAGCACCGCGATCATGCGAGAGGCGATTGGGGTCTGCGGGCTCATCACCCCCTGGAACTGGCCTCTCTACCAAATCACCGCCAAGGTCGGCCCCGCGCTCGCGGCCGGTTGCACGGTGGTATTGAAGCCGAGCGAATTATCGCCGCTGAGCGCCTTGCTATTCGCTCAGGTCATGGACGATGCCGGTTGTCCGCGCGGCGTCTTCAACCTCGTCAATGGAACAGGTCCGATCGTGGGCGCTCGTCTTGCGTCGCATCCGCAGGTGGACATGATCTCGATCACCGGCTCGACCCGAGCCGGCGTTCTCGTCGCGCAGGCCGCGGCGCCCACCGTCAAGCGCGTCGCCCAGGAGCTCGGCGGCAAGTCGCCGAACATTATTTTGCCGGATGCCGATCTGAGTCGCGCTGTCCCGCTCGGCGTCGGTGCAGCCTTCCGCAATCTCGGCCAATCCTGCAGCGCACCGACGCGCATGCTTGTGTCCCGCTCACAGATGGAGGAGGTCGAGATCCTGGCGGCGGCGGCCGCTTCTGAATTGGTGGTCGGCGATCCCCTTGCGGAAAGCACGACCCATGGTCCAATCGCTAACCGACCGCAGTTCGAGCGCGTGCAGACCATGATCAGTGTCGGTCTGAAGGAAGGCGCCAAGCTCGTCATCGGCGGGCCGGGGCGGCCCGACGACCTTCAGATTGGCTTCTATGCGCGTCCGACCATCTTCTCGAACGTCCGTCGCGACATGAAGATCGCGCAGGAGGAGATTTTCGGCCCGGTGCTGTCAATCGTTCCCTACGACACCGTGGACGAGGCGATCGCGATCGCCAATGACACCGTCTACGGGCTCGGAGCCCATGTGCAGGGTACTGATATGGGGAGGGTGCGGACCGTCGCCGGGCAGATCCAGTCAGGTCAAGTCCATCTCAACTATCCCGACTGGGACGCCAACGCTCCCTTTGGCGGATACAAGCGCTCCGGCAACGGTCGCGAATACGGCCTCGAGGGCATGGAGGAGTATCTGGAGACCAAGGCCGTCCTCGGATTTTACCGATGAAGGTCAACGGTCTACCGGAGCGATCGATTCAGATCGGGGAATTTCCGAGGGCCACAAGTGCGATCCAACGGACGACCAGGTCGCGCCGCCCTCCACCGACTGGACTCGCTCGGGCTTGAGCAGCTCGTGTCGATCAAGCGGCCAAAAACCCGAACATCTTGCGCAGTCCTGGATGATTTCGGCACATTCTTTCGAGCGCACGATGCGATGAAGGGCTGATCGGAACTTTGCTTCCGCATTCTTGGCAGCCGAGGTTCGCGAACATGTCGCCCCACGTCGAGCGCATTCACAGCGATGAGCGTCTCCCGGCCGAGGCCGACGTTGTTATCGTCGGCGGCGGCATCCTCGGCTCTACGGCCGCCTATTATCTCGCGAAGCGCGGCCTCTCCGTGGCGCTCCTCGAGAAGGGCCACGTCGCCTGTGAACAATCGAGCCGAAACTGGGGTTGGTGCCGCCAGCAGAACCGCGACCGGCGCGAACTGCCGCTCTCGGTGCTGTCCATGCGGCTGTGGGACGAGCTCACGCGCGATATCAATCGGGACCTCGGATTTCGACGCTGCGGTCTCGTCTATGCGACCCACGACGAGGTTGTGCTCGCGGGCTGGGAAAAGTGGCGCGAGGTCGCCAGGGAGTATGACGTCGACACCCGCGTGCTGAGCCGGGCGGAGGTGGCCGAGCGCGTCCCCGAAGCGCGCGACAAATGGGTCGGCGGGACCTATTCGGACCGGGACGGCAAGGCCGAACCTGCGCTCGCCGCGCCGGCTATCGCCGATGGGGCCAGAGTTCTGGGCGCCACGATCCACCAGGGATGCGCCGCGCGGGCGCTCGATTTGGCCAATGGCAAGATTGCGGGCGTGCACACGGAGAAGGGCTACATCAGAACCAGCGCGGTGCTGTGCGCCGCCGGCGCCTGGTCCTCGCGCTTCCTTCGGCCGCTCGGGATCAGTTTCCCCCAAGCGAGCATCCGGCAGACAGCGCTGCGTTCCACCCCGACAATCAACATAGGCGAGGCGGTCTCCACACCCTACTGCACGATCACGCGCCGACTGGACGGCAGCTATACGCTTGCGATCAGCGGCAAGGCGAACCTTGAAATCACGCCCCAGGCTATCCGGTATAGCCGGGAATTCATGCCGCAGTTCTTGCGTCGCCTGAAGAACGTCAGGCTCGGCGTCGGCCGATCGTTCGTTTCGGGGCCGGATTCAATGCCCGCGCTGCTGACCAACGACGATCGGATCTTCGAACAGAATCGCGTCCTGGATCCCCCGCCCTTGAAATGGCTGGTGAGCCAAGTGGTGGAGAGTGTCCGGAAAACCTTCCCCCAACTCGGCGAAATAGAGATTGATAGCGCCTGGGGCGGCTTCGTCGATTGCACGCCGGACGCAGTGCCCGTGGTGTCGCAGGTGGACGGGGTGGAAGGCCTCGTCCTCGCGGCGGGCTGTTCGGGTCACGGCTTCGGTTTGGGCCCGGGGCTCGGCTATCTGGCCGCAGAGCTCGTCGTAAACGACACGCCTTGCGTCGATCCCACACCCTTCCGGCTGTCGCGTCTGGTCGACGGCTCGAAGCTGGACATTGCCGCCATCTGAAGATCAGGCCGGAAGTCAGGCCTGACGCGCACCAAGCGAAGTCAAGGTGTCGGCAGTCGAGGTGAGCTGGCCCCCCCGTTCCCGCGCCGTCAAGTCCGCCGGCGCATGAGCGGAGAGCGCCAAGGCGCTGACCGCGCGTGAGGGCGTGCATGGTCTCGACCTGCTCGCCTATCGGTCCAAGCAAGACGTCCCGGCCCTGATCAAAGCGGTCTGCGCTGCAGTCTCCAAGCCTGTCTACGTGGCCGGCTCGATTGTTACGGCCGAGCGGATCGCGATCCTGAAGGAAGCGGGCGCCGCCGGCTTCACGATCGGCACTGCCGCGTTGGAAGGCAAGTATCCGGCTGGGGAGAAGGACGTCGCCGGCCAGCTCTGGGCCATCATTCGTGACGTGGCCGCGCTCAATCGGCACCTCTCACCGTTCCACAAGAAGAACCTGACCAACTCGTTCGGACGCAAGGACACCTGGTCTCCGAAGATCGCCGGTCAGATCAACGATGTGCATCAAGCTCGCCAAGTTCGCTGGTGAATTCGCCTGGCACTTTCATAGCAGCAAGGACGAACTCTTCCTGGTGCACAAGGGGCGCCTCTTGATGAAGTTTCGCGATCGGGACGAGATCATCGAGGAAGGCGAGTTCATCGTGGTTCCGCATGGCGTCGAGCATCGCCCCGTCGCGCTGTACGATATCTGCGAGGTCGTGCTGCTCGAACCTGGCACGACCGTCGATACCGGCACGGCTTACGAGGTCCCAGGCTAGACTGCCGACCGGCGATCGGACGCGTGTCGACGCTGTTTGTCATCGGCGGCGGCACCATCGGTACTTGCACGGCCTATGAGCTCGCGAGAAACGGCCGGTCTGTCGCTCTCATCGAGAAGGGTGTGGTCGCGGGCGAACAGTCGAGCCGCAATTGGGGTAGGGTAGGTCCGCAAGCAGCACCGCGATCTTCACGAACTGACACTGGCGATGCTTAGCCTGCAACGTTGGAGCGAACTCGTCCGGAAATCGGGCGTGATCGTCAGCGCTGACAGCACATCATCTCATCCACGGCATCTTCAATGCAATACCATGCCGGACTTTGCCCCATTCTAGTTACGCAATGCCGTCGCATCCAGACTACGCTGCGGTCGGTATCGAGTTCGCCAGGCTGATGTCGCCATTCGTCCGCGAAGACGTCGTCTATCAGGGGAGATTGCGAGTGAAGATCGGTGTGCCCAAGGAAATCAAGACGCATGAATACCGCGTAGGCCTCACACCTGGAGCCGTTCGAGAATATGTGGCCGCAGGCCATGACGTCTTGGTCGAGGCCAATGCGGGCGCTGGCATCGGCGTGACGGATGAGGACTATCGCGGCGCGGGCGCAACGATTGCAGGCTCCGCGCGCGAGGTGTTTGCATCGAGCGGCATGATCGTCAAGGTGAAGGAGCCGCAGCCTTCAGAATGGACGCTGCTCCGAGAGAACCAGATCCTGTTCACCTATCTCCATCTGGCACCCGATCCGGAACAGGCCAAAGGTCTGCTGAAGTCCGGATGCACGGCGGTCGCCTACGAAACCGTGACTGACGCGCAAGGCGGACTTCCGTTGCTCGCGCCCATGAGCGAGGTCGCGGGTCGGTTGGCGATCGAAGCTGCCGCTGCGGCGCTCAGGCGACATGCGGGTGGGCGAGGGCTCTTGATGGGCGGCGTTCCGGGCGTTCAACCGGCGCGCGTCGTGGTGCTCGGAGGCGGGGTCGTCGGCACGCACGCTGCCCGGATGGCGGTGGGCTTGGGCGCCGAGGTCACCATTCTCGATCGCTCGATACCACGGCTTCGTGAACTGGATGAGTTGTTTAAAGGACGTGTTCGTACCAGATTCTCGACCATAGACGTCCTCGAGAACGAGGTGTTTGCCGCAGACGCCGTTATTGGAGCAGTGCTCATTCCGGGTGCGAGCGCGCCGAAACTCGTCGGCCGCAACATGCTGAGCGCGATGCGCAAAGGATCCGTGATCGTGGACGTCGCTATCGACCAGGGCGGATGCTTCGAGACATCGCGTCCTACCACGCATGCCGATCCGACTTACGAGGTGGATGGCGTCATCCACTATTGCGTGGCCAACATGCCGGGTGCTGTGCCGCTAACTTCGAGCCAGGCACTGAATAACGCTACGCTGCCATTTGGTCTGGCCCTAGCGAACAAAGGATTCGGAGCTGTGCTCGAAGATCCCCATCTGCGTGCGGGACTTAATGTCCATCGCGGACGGCTAACTTCAAGTCCCGTGGCCGAGAGCCTCGGCCTGCCATGCTCACCGATCGAACGGGTCGCGGCCTGATAGCGATTTCAGCAGTCCCTAAGGGGCCTTTCCTCCCCAACTTGAGCCACTCCTTCGGAGTGGCTCTTTCTTTATGGGACAAGACGATTTGTGTGATCGAGGTGCGTCAGCCGAAAGCGCACCGTTTGGGCCTGGACTAAAGCATCGCCAACTCGCCGGCCGATGGTTCAACAGGCAGACTTCTCTCCCAACGGACGAACGACCGCGCCGGCGTTCATGATGTCCGCCGGATCAAAGGCGGTCTTGATCCGACGCATCGCAGCAATGCGGCCGACATCGCCGTACCGCTCCAGAAGGTGCTTCTTGAAACGACCAACGCCGTGCTCCGCGCTGAACGTGCCGCCGAGCGCCGCGGCGGTGTCGTAGAGTTGCAGCGACAGGCTGCCGTCTATCCGCTTGGTGAAATCCAGCCGGTCGACGTCGGGAGGAACGAGCACGTTGTAGTGCAGATTGCCGTCGCCGACATGGCCGTAGACGGACAGTTCAAGGTCGGCGTCATACGATCGCACCTGCGAGCCGGCCAAATCCAAAAAGCGCTGAATGGAGGAAAGCGGTACCGAGATGTCGTGCTTGACCGATCCGTTCCGGCGCTTCTCACCCTCGGGGATGGTCTCGCGGAGCCGCCACATAGCGGCCCGCTGCGATCCGCTCTGCGCCAGCAACGCGTCCTCGATCCATCCGGCCTCGATCACCTCGGCCAGAACGGCTTCCATCAGTTCGTCGAGATCGAGATGGCGTGAGGAAGAGGCGAACTCGACGAGGACGGCGCCTGCTGAGCCCGCTCCAAGGGAGGGTGGGTCGGTCATTGCGTCGGTCGCGAGCGCGATGGATCGGGCTGCCATGAATTCGAACGTGGTCAGCAGGTCTGCGGATTCGCGACGGACCAAGGCGAGAAGCTCGGCGAGCGGCGCGCCGTTCGCGAGCTTCAGCCAGGCAGTCGCACGACGGGTCGGCAAAGGCGCGAGACGCAACACTGCGCCGGTGACGATGCCGAGAGTCCCCTCGCTTCCGACGAAGCACTGTTTGACGTCGTAGCCGGTATTGTTCTTCCGTAGCTTGCGCATGTCGGAGACCACCGTGCCGTCCGCCAGCACCGCCTCGATCCCGAGCAGCAGATCGCGCGTCATCCCGTACCTGACGACCGACAGCCCGCCGGCGTTCGTGCCGATGTTGCCGCCGATCCGGCAACTGCCTTCCGCGCCGAGGCTGAGCGGCAACAGAAGTCCGGCAGCCGCCGCGGCGTTCTGTACGTTCTTCAGGATGACGCCGGCATCGACAGAGATGCTCATAGAGACGGGATCGACTTCGCGAATCCTGTCCATCCGCTCGAGGCTCACGATGATCTGCCGTCCGGAGGCGTCCGGCGTCGCGCCGCCGCAGTAGCTGGTGTTGCCGCCTTGCGGAACAATTCCGATACCGAGGTGCGCCGCCAGCCGTACGATGTCGGCGACTTGCTGTGTCGTCGCCGGCTTCAGCACGGCAAACGTCGTCCCAGTGAAGAGCTGACGTTGATCCATTGTGTAGGTGGCGATCCGCTCCGGGTCCTCAATGACGCCCCCGCTGTCCAGAAGATCACGAAAGGCCCGAACGTGTACTGACTGGAACATGCTTCAGCTCCCGGTTGGCATTGGATCATCTTTGCGTGCTTGTGCGGCATTGCTTGCCGTTCGGGAGCGATTCCGAAGAAACCAATGCTGAAATGCCGTGATAGTTGGCAGTTTGCGCCGCTGCGTCCTCGTGTTGAACGCGTTCGGCTTACGGGGTCGTTTCCACGCGCCTAGTCGTCCGGCGCGTCCCGGCCACAACGAACTGCTTAGGGCTCCAGACGCTCGCGCGCCCTGCTCGGTGCCGGGTAGCGCTTGCGGACGCGCGCGACTTCGGTGGGGTCGGGCGTTGGGACCGGAAACCTGCCATCCGCCTCGCGCGGGCGCGCGTAGTGTCGGGTTGCGGTTTCGTCGGAGGCGTGGCCCAGCAACGCCGCCACGATCGCAAGTCCGAGTTCTTTGTCTTCCATTGACCGGGCAGGAACCACATAATTCATTTTCCATCGCGCGGTGGCGGCATGCCGAGCCGACGAAAGGGTCGGACGGCGCAGCCGCCTCGGGAAAAGCAGCTTCGTTACTCGCCGCATCAGCGATTCGAGGGTCGAAATGAGGGTCTCATAGCATCCATTGGCGGCCGCTTCGCGCGCCGCGAAGATCCAGGCTTTCGTCTGCGCAGCAAGTTCATCGGGTAGCCACTCCCACCGCAATGTGCGCGTTTCGCCATGCGCTCGTCCGTTTCCCTGCTTGCCGTTTGTCAACGTCAACTGCCACGTGAAATCGGGGTCTTCTGACGGCCCGAATTTTGCGGTCGGCCACTCGGCGAGCCGCGCGCCGGTGAGCGATCCTACGGTCAGGAGGTCCACCAACGTGCCGGCGTTCGGGCTGGTCGTCGCCAGAGCGGCGTGGCAGATTCGGTGCAAATCATCATCGAGGCGCTTCTGCTTCTGCGCCGAGGTACGCGGCGCGCCGTCGTCGGACCGCTCGACCGATTCGGCGTCCCTGAGGATCGCGATCGCCGCGAGGGTTTCCGGGGCTAGAGCGGGCTGGTTCAGCGCGACCTCATTGAGCATGAAAGTGATGGCGGCGCGGTTCTGCCGGAAGCTCGACGCGGCGAGCTCGGGGCGGCGGGCAACTAGGCTTTGAGCGAGCTCGGTCGGAGACAGGCGGCGTCCCGCCTTCTTGCTGGCTGCCACGGCGACCTGCTTTGCGCGGGTGCTGTATGCTTTCTCGGTCTTCTCGTTACGGGTGGTCATTGCATTTACCTCAATCGAGCCAGGGAGGGTTCAGGATGTCGTGTCGGCGGCAGTGTGAAGCGATCTCGCGCACGAACGCCTCGACGGCCGCCTTGGCGTTGATCAGATAATCGGGACAAAACGGGCTGTAGACGAGCGTCGTTTCAACCGAGTCGGGCGGTCGAAGATGGCCAAGCCACAGGCTGATCTCGAGCGGCTCAACCCCTTGGCACCAATGGTACTTGAGCACGAGATTCAGCAGCTTCTGAGCGACGCCGTATCTGTACCGACCGTCTCGCAAGGAGCTTGGGAGAGCTGCCGTGCCAAATTCTACCAACTGCGCAAGATTGAGATAGTGCTGTCGCTCCGTACAGGGTCTCACGTAGTGCGGAAGCAGCTGGGTTGTTATCAATTCCTGGAGCTTGTCGCGCAGTTGCCCCGTCTGTTTTGAACCTGGCGCATACAAATTGGCGCGCTGCACCGATGCTGCCCAAGCGAGTGTCCAGAGCTCTGTCAGCACAAATTGCTGTTCCGGTCCGAGTGACTGCATGCGCGATCCATGGAAGGCTTTGCTAAGAGCTCATCCTAGCGTTCTCGTTGCATCTCCGCACCACCCGGCCGGTAGGGTCGGGTGAATAGGCCCGCAGCGCGTGCAGGCAAGGGCAATCCGCGCGCATCCAGAGGGAGGCCTCGCGCAGAGCCTCGCTATGCCCGCCCGCTAGAGCTGCGGGCCTTGATTTCTCCCAACCGGCTCCGATGGTGCGGCGTAGAACCAAAGGGAGCCCCTTCATCCGCTACCATGCACTAAGGGGCGTCGCAGAAGCGGTCCTCGCAGTCCTGGTTTCAGACGGCGTGAGGGCTTACGAGACTTCGGGCGACAATAAGATCCGGCCGCAAATGGAGTCAGTTCTTCAACTGATAAGGTTTCTAACAAAACGGAGTCAGTTCGGGGACTGATAAGGAAAACCGTCAAACCTTATCAGTATGCCCTGGGGGAGACGATGGCTGCCGCCTGCCCTGGTTTTGCTTCGATAGTGAATAGCTCGCTTGTCGGGGGTTCGAGTCGCTCTCCCGCTACCACCTTTCCCCACACCCCTTTGACTTGGTTTGGGAAAGCTTTTTCCCCCAACAGGGCGTTTATCCGGCAGCTCAAGGAGCGGAATGTCGCGATCAAAAAAGTGAACGCAGAAATGTCGCTCAAGGGCACCGGCCTTGAGGGCGAGTACGACCCGTATCACCTGCGCAATCACTTCGAAGACAAGCGCCTCACCAAACGGGGTGTCGAGATTTGCTACCGCCTGTTTGATCTTGGCAGGTCGGAGATGGCTGTTGCGCACCTGATGCGGCTCTCCCTTTTGGCCGTCAGGATGCGCAAGAAGATGTGGGATAAGCTCGGCGGAAAGTCCCGCAAGAAGGTCGATACCGACACCCTGCCGGGCCGGAAATACGCGCGGCGGCGGCACCGGTAGAGCCTCGTTCCATATTGGACCGAGATAGCGCGTCGAAGGTCAATGCATGAATGTCGGTTGGTAGCGCTCCCGGCCCGGCAAGTCGTCCGATTCCGACGCTTGCATCCGCGTACATGATGGCTTTGCGTATTACGTCTCCGAGCGGAAGGCGCCGCCGAGGCCGTCGAACCGCCATGTCTTCATCGGCGCGCCTCGAAATACTCGATAACTAACCCATCGGGGTGTCGGGCGGTGAAGTTACGGCCGCTGGTGACCGTGCGCGGATCATGCAGCAGTTCGCAGCCCTGTTTGCTAACCCAATCGGCGTAGGTATCGAGATCATCAACGTAGAAAATGCCGTGCACCTGCCGAGCGGCTGTCATGGCCTCGCCATCGCCGGCCAGGATCAGGAAGCTGCCGACGCGGGCGGCGACCACATTCGTTTCCGTGATCGTCACGCGGCGCGCGCAGGTCACGCTCTGAAGCTGTTCATAGAAGGCGATCGTCGTGTCGATCGCGTCTGCTGTAGCGTAAACGCGGAAGCATTGTTCCAGAATTTTCATGGCTGTATCCAGTTTTTAATGCCTGTCTCCAGTTTCTATTCCGTCGCGTTGACTAGGCCGAGGCGGATGAGGCTCTCGGCCGTGGCGATAATGGCCTCCTCGCGCGAGCGCGGCGCCCAACCGAGCAGGCGTCGGGCCTTCTCGCCGCTGGCGTTCATGTTGACGCCGAGATGCGGCACGATCCCTTTCATCGCCGGATTGAAGAGCGCGACGACGCGGATGAACCAGTTGGGCAGAACGCGCGTGGACACCTTGCTCGCGCCTTTCTCCAGACGTTGCTTCAGCAGCCTGGCGATCTCGACCATCCACAGGCTCTCGCCCGTCGCGGCAAGGAAGCGCTCGCCCCTTGCGGCGGGATCGGTCATCGCACGCAGATGCAGGTCGGCGACGTCGCGCACGTCGACGACGCAGGTATTGATTTTAGGACAACCCGGCTGACCGTCCAGCACGTTCTTGATGAGACGGATCGAATGCGAATAGTCAGGCCCGAGTGCCGGCCCGAGCACGGTCGTTGGATTGACTGCGGCCAGTTCAAGCCCGCGACCTTCACCCGCGACGAAGTTCCACGATGCGCGCTCGGCCAGCGTCTTCGACCTTTGGTAGGCGGCGACATCACCGGTCAGGTCGCTCCAGTCCGTTTCGTCGAACGGGCGGTTGCGCGGCTTGTGCCCGACGCCGATGGCGCCGAAGGCCGAAGTAAGAACCACACGCCGCACGCCCGCGCCGCGCGCCGCGCGCAGCACCCGCAAGTTTCCGTCGACCGCGGGCCTGACCCAATCCTCCTCGCGCACCTGAGCGCCGGACGGCGTCGGCGAGGCGCCATGGATCACGTAGGTGCAGCCGGCGGCTGCGTCTGCCCAGCCGTCGTCGGCGGTGAGGTCGGCGGCGACGAACGACAACCGATGGCCCGGCTCGGCGCCGCCCGTTTTAAGGTTGGTCAGGACCTCCTCCCTGCGCGACAGCGACCTGAGCGTGGTCCGCACGCGATAGCCGGCCTCCAACAGAGCCAGGATGCAATGCTGCGCGATGAACCCGCTTCCGCCTGTCACGAGTACCAGTTCGTCACTCATCATGATCTCCAGAGTTGTTCGTCTCGCATCAGCGGTCGATTCCTGCCATTACCCAGGCGGGATAGCGATTGCCGGAAACGGTGCCGGTCGCCAGCGCCGCGTCGAGCGACTGCGTCTCAGCAGGCGTCAGCCAGACAGCGTCCGCCGCGATATTTTCCTCGTGGTGGGAGCGATGCTTGGTGCCGGGGATCGGCACGATGAAATTGCCCTTCTGCAGCAGCCAGGCGAGGGCGATCTGCGCAGGCTTTGCATCCTTGGCTTCGGCGAGGTCGAACACTACTTGCGTGGCCCTTACGTTGGCGTCGTAATTCCCGCTCTGATACCGTTCGTCGATGCGCCGGGTATCGCCTTCAGGATAGTCTTCCGCGCGCTTCACCCCGCCGGCCAGGAAGCCGCGCCCGAGCGGACAGAACGGCACAAGACCGATGCCGAGCTCGCGCAAGACCGGCATCACGTCGGCTTCGAGATTACGTTCCCACAGCGAATATTCGCTCTGCAGCGCCGAGACCGGATGGGTCGCATGCGCGCGGCGCAGCGTGGCGGCGCCGACCTCGGACAGGCCGAAGAAGCGGACCTTGCCTTCCTTCACCAGTTCGCCGACCGTTCCGGCCACATCTTCGATCGGCACCTTACGGTCAATGCGATGCTGGTAGAGCAGGTCGATATGGTCGGTTTGCAGCCGGCGCAGCGAGCCCTCGACCGCCTGACGGATCGCGGCGGGGCTGCTGTCGGTCTCGGCGCCAAGTTGGCGGCCATTCTCGAACCGGAATCCGAATTTGGTCGCGAGGATCACTTTTTCCCGATGGCCACGGAAAGCGCGGCCGAGAAGCTCCTCGTTGGTGTACGGGCCGTAGCCTTCCGCTGTATCGAAGAAGTCGCAGCCGAGCTCGATGGCGCGATGAAGCGTGTCGATTGACTCCGCCTCGTTGGCCGGTCCGTATGACTGGCTCATTCCCATGCAGCCAAGTCCGATGGCGCCGACCGTGAGGCCCTGACGTCCAAGTTGCCTTCTGTTCAATGCCAAGGGTTCATCCTTCTTGCGTTCGCTCGGCATGAACATAAATGGGGTAGGCCGGACGTTGAATGCTTGAGAATGCGCCATACTTGCGCGAGAGTACGAGAATGACCACAGATCCCTTCTCAGATATCCTCGGGTTGGCGCGAGCGGAAACGCTGGTTACGGGCGGCTTCACCGCTGGAGGCCCCTGGGCGATCCGCTTCCCAGTGCCGAAGACGATCAAGTTCTTCGCCGTCGTGAAAGGCGGCTGCTGGGTGACCCTCGACGGCGAAGCGCCGATCCGGTTCGAGACGGGGGATGTGGGGCTGCTCTCGGCGCCGCGCGCGTTCGTGCTCGCGAGTGATCCGGATGTCTCGCCTGTCGACGCGATGACATTGTTCTCTGGAGCCGGGCGAACGACCGCTCAACTCGGCGACGGTGACGACTTCGCGCATATCGGCGGACACGTGTTGCTTGATCCCGTGAGTGGCCGCCTGTTGGCGGACGTCCTGCCGCCCTGGATCCACGTGCAGGCGCATTTGCCCGCGGCTGCGACGTTCCGGTGGCTGCTCGACCGGCTCGTAGAGGAGCGTATATCCGATCTACCCGGCGCTGAACTCGCATCCGCTCAACTGGCGCAACTGCTCTTCATCCAGATCCTGCGGGCTCACGTGGCCGGATCACATGGCGAAGGCAGCGGCTGGCTGAGGGCGCTGGGCGACCCGCGTATCGCGCCGGCCCTACGTTTGATGCACAAGGACCCGGCGCGGGCATGGCACCTTGAAGATCTGGCAGCCGCCTGCGCCATGTCGCGGACAACGTTCGCCGAGCGGTTCCACACGGTCGCCGGCGTCGCGCCCTTGGCCTACCTCACACAGTGGCGCATGCGACTGGCTGAGCAGGCACTGCGGCACGAGGCGGCAAAGCCGGTGGCGTTGGTCGCGCGCTCCATCGGCTATACGTCCGAGAGCGCTTTTAGCAATGCGTTCAAGCGGGTGACCGGCACGTCACCCAAATCTTACCGAGACAACAATGTGTTCAAACGTAGTCGTTTGACTCGGCGGGAGGACATCTGATGCGACAACCCCGCGACTTACCCTATTGAAGATTTCGCCGCAGGAAGAAACGCGGGTGCAAACCGATGCCAAATTCCAATGACATCGCCAGCAACGCGATGATTTGGGAGCGCGTCCTATCTCTGTGCGTCGTGAGTGCCGGCGTGTTTCGCGGAAGCACCCTGTTACTGATACAGGTGTATCACCAGTGCTTCTCGGATTTCTCAATGCACCTTTCAAGGTTTGGCCGTCGTTGATCAACTGCAATGTTGGGTGCGGCAACTTGGACCGTGCCCGTCATGGATGGCACGATAACCCAGGTGGCTCACCGTGAGATCGGGGCATTGTCACAGTTGTCGACTATTGGACGGACTCACGGTCTCAATCGTCGCCATTGATCGCACGAACGTAGTGCATCCAATTCCACGCCGGGATACGATGGAAGGAGAGTCTTAGAGGCGGGGCTCCGCCGTCGAGCATCGCAGGCTGGTCAAGCCGGTTTCAATTTGAGAAGGCGAGCTGCATTACGATAGCAGATCTTTTCTCGAATTTCGTCGTTCAAGGGGGCCTGCTCGATGAAATCCGCTGCGACTGTTGCCGACTCGTAAGGGTAGTCGACCGAAAACATCACAGAGTCAGCGCCGACCTCCTCTATGGCTCCCAGAAGGGCTCCCGGGGAACAGACTCCAGTTGTGGTAATCAGAATATTGCTGCCAATGTATTCGGACGGCCGCCGCTTGAGATTGATGCCATGTGAATAGACGGCGAATCGACTGTCGAATCGCCATCTCAGGAACGGCAGACCTTCACCCATATGGCCGAGCACAATCTTCACGCTTGGATATCGATCGAACACGCCGCCGAACAAAAGCCGGAGAGCGTGGGTGCCCGTCTCTACGCCCCAGCCCCAGGCCGCTGCCGTCAACTCCGGATGGCCTTGAAAAGATTTGGGAAGTTCAGGAAAATCGGTCGGATGCAAATATAGGGGCGCATCTAAGGCCTCCAGGCGCTCCCACAGGACATCGTAGGCGGCATCGTCATAGTAGCGGCCACTGGTGTGTCCGTGAACTAGAGCCCCCTTGAAGCCAAGCTCGAGGATCGCTCTTTCTAATTCAGCCGCAGCCTCTCTCGGCGAGTGCATGGGCAAACTTGCGAAGCCGGCGAAGCGGGTAGGGCGACGTTGTATTTGCTTCGCCAGAAAATCGTTATTCTCGCGTGCCCGCTTTATCGCAACAGGTGTATCGAGCTCGGCTTGTATGGCTGGCCCGGTCTGAGACAGGACCATGATTTCGATACCGGCTTCGTCCATCGCGGCTAACCGCAGGTCGTCGAAATCAGCTAATCGTGCAAACAAGTTGGATGATGATACATCGTCAATATGCTGGGTGAAAACCTTTGAATAGTGTTCAAACCCGGGAGCCATGAAATGCTCCTCGAACGCAATCTTAGGAATTCGGTTCGTCATAAAATTCTCCGAGCGCTTGGTTTGTAGGGCGCTGGGTCCTCCAGTCGCCCCTCCCGTTCCGGTTACCCCTCACCGTTCGTCGCCGATCGCCTCAGTCCCATGCATCCCGCGGGGCTCTCCTCGGGGAACCGTCCGGATGGCATTTTCGAAAGAAGGGGCTAGCGTAAGCCAGAAAGAGATGTATACTGAGTATCAATCGAAAGGGCCCCTGCGATCAACAGCAAAATTCGCTTGCCGTGGTAGAGCTCGGCCAAAATAACTAATTATACGTTTAATTTGTCATCTCCGCCTGTCTCTCTATCCCGCCGGGGTGGTTCAGAGGGCGGGCGCTATGGAGGCACACATGATCGAAGGCCGCGTCTACAGGGTGGGACAGATCGTTCCGAGTTCCAACACCACCATGGAGACGGAGATTCCTGCGATGCTCAACGCGCACAGTGTCGCGCACGGCACGCGCTTTACCTTCCATTCCAGCCGCATGCGCATGAAGAAGGTGCAAAAGGAAGAGCTGGCTGCGATGGACGCGGAGTCGGATCGGTGTGCCGTTGAGCTGAGCGACGCCCGCGTTGACGTTCTTGGCTATGCTTGCCTGGTCGCGATCATGAGCATGGGCAAGGCGTACCATCGTGTGTCTCAGGATCGCTTGCACAAGAAGACTCTAACAAACGATGCCCCGGCTCCGGTCGTAACGAGCGCTGGGGCGCTCGTCGACGCGCTTGGCGTTTTGGGCGCCAAGCGGATCGCGGTGGTCGCTCCATACATGAAGCCGCTCACTCAACTCGTCATCGACTACATCGAGCACGAAGGCTTCAAAGTGCTTGATTCGCGAGCCTTAGAGATTTCAGACAACTTCGAGGTGGCTCAACACGATCCTCAACGGTTGCCGGAGATCGTTGCTGGAATGGACTACACCGGGGCCGACGCCATTGTGCTATCGGCGTGCGTCCAGATGCCCTCCTTGCCGGTCGTGCCCTACGTCGAGGCTGTCACGCGAAAGCCGGTGATTACCGCCGCGATATCGACCACCTATGCAATGCTCAAGGCGCTCGACCTGAAAACGCAAGTCCCCGGGGGCGGCGCATTGCTCTCGGGGGCGTTTTGAGATGGGCGGCGCGGGTAACCCCCATGCTGTCGCAGGCTTTGGCGGAAATCTTCGCGCCAACGGCATACGACAGCATTATCTCCGCTTTCGCTCCGAGGGCGCTCCGCTCGTCCTTGTTCCTGGCATAACCAGTCCAGCCGTGACCTGGGGATTTGTCGCTGAGCGTCTCGCAAGACAATTCGATGTCTATGTTCTTGATGTGCGCGGTCGTGGGTTGTCCTCGACTGGACCAGAACTGTCTTACGATCTCGATACGCTGGCTGCGGACTTGATCGCCTTCGTTCGCGCCTTGGATCTCCATCGCGTAACGATCCTTGGTCACTCGATGGGAGCTCGTATCGCGATCCGGGCCGCCGCGCACGATGCCCGGCGCTTTGATCAACTCATTCTCGTCGACCCACCTGTATCGGGGCCTGGCCGCCGTCCATATCCTTCCAAGCTGTCGTGGTACATCGACTCTATCAAGCAGGCGCTCAGCGGCACGAATGCGCAAGCCATGCGAACGTTCTGCCCGACATGGACCGATGAGCAGCTGGCCCTCCGGGCAGAATGGCTTCACACGTGTTTTGAGCCCGCCATTGTCACCGCATTCGACGGTTTTCATGCGGACGACATCCATGCGGACATCCCCAATATCAAGGTGCCGACGGGTTTAATGGTTGCCGGCCGCGGCGGGGTGATCGAGCAGCGCGATGAAGACGAGATCACCGCACTCAATGGAAAGATACGCATCGCGCGCGTTCCGGAGGCGGGGCACATGATACCCTGGGACGATTTCGAGGGCTTCTTCGCTGCGCTCGACGTACTTATCGGGACCAAACTTGCAAGAGCGAGATGAACATCGTGCCACAGAGCGCGCAGCAGAATTACGAGGGTGTATGGGGCGCCCGGATTGGCTTCGGAGCGAAGCCTGCACTCCTCGTCATCGATTTCATGAAGGCCTATACGACGCCTGGAGCACCTCTGTTTGCCGAAGGTGTTGTTGAAGCCGTCGTGCACTCGCGCACGCTGCTCGAGACCGCGCGCGAGCTGAAGGTACCGATCGTCCACACAAGAATCCTTTACCAGGCAAGCGGCTGTATCGATGGCGGCGTTTGGGTAAGGAAGTCGCCTGTCATGACGGCTCTCGTGCCGGGGAATCCACTTGCTGAGTTCTGTGAGGGGGTGGAGCCCCGCGCGAACGAGGTCGTCGTTACCAAACAGTATGCGAGCGCGTTCTTCGGGACGAGCCTGGCCGCAACGCTACATGCGCAAGGCATCGATACAGTGGTGCTCGCCGGCTGCTCTACGAGCGGCTGCGTTCGCGCCAGCGCTGTGGATGCGGTTCAGCATGGATTCCGTACCATCGTTGTCCGGGAGTGTGTTGGCGACCGTCACCCGGGGCCGCACGACGCCAACCTCTTCGACATCGATGCGAAATACGGCGATGTCGTCGGCTTGTCTGAAGCAATGAAAAATCTGGCCGACAGCTCACCCACCGCTGGCTCAATAGTGTCTTAACCGCAGCGAACCAAGGGAGAAAACTATGGATTCAAACACGCTGACGGAAATGTGCCTCCAGCAGCTCACATTGAGCGGCGTGCACGAGGGCGAGAAAGTCATCGTGCTGTCGCAGGGGGCGGAGCGCCTCGACTACGCGGACGCATTTCTTGCCGCCGGACAGCGGCTCGGCGCGCGCATGTATCATCTGCGGCTGCCCGCTCCTCTCCCGACAAACGGCGCTTGGGCGGTTGGTGAAACCGGGCTTGCAGGGAATCCAGAAGCCGTCGAAGCTCTTAAGAACGTCGACATGGTGGTTGACCTCATCTTTCTGCTGTTCAGCAAGGAGCAGATGGCAATTCAGGCCGCGGGTGCTCGCGTGCTCACCGCAGTCGAGCCTGCCCCCTTGCTAGCTCGTTTGATGCCGACAAAGGAACTCCGCGACCGGGTCGAAGCGGCTGCGGCAATCCTCCGCAAGGCAAGGACGATGCGTATCACCAGCAAACTTGGCACCGATGTCGCTTACAAGATTGGTGTCTATCCAGTGATCGAAGAGTACGCATACACAGACACGCCAGGGCGCTGGGATCATTGGCCGGCCGCATTCGTATTCACCGGCGGCGCAGACGATGGTGTCGACGGCAAGATTGTGCTGGCTCCCGGTGACGTCCTGCTTCCGTTCAATTCGTATGTTCGTGAGCCCGTGACCTACACGATCGAGAAGGGATTCATTCAAGATATCCGCGGTGGGCTCGACGCTGAATTGATCAAGTCCTACATGGGCCAATTCAACGATCCGCGCGGCATGGGCATGTCACATGTCGGTTGGGGGCTTGATCATCGCGCGCAATGGCACGGTCTCACGCAGTTCCCCGGCGGAATGGGCATGGAATTGCGTTCATTCCTCGGCAACGTGATGTTCTCCACGGGACCCAACAACGAACTGGGTGGCCCCAATGACACGGCCTGCCATCTCGACATTCCAATGCGCAATTGCAGCCTCTTCTTGGACGACGAGCCCGTTGTGCTCGACGGTCAGGTGGTCTCACGCGACTTCGGCAAGGCGGCCTGAGCTCACGAAGGTTGAAACACGGTTCGGCCGAGATGATTATGGGCGTCAACCAAGCGCAGGAGCGTCGCCATGAAGGCGGTTCGCTCCTCTGCGGAGAGGGGCTCCAGCAGGCGATTCTGGGCGCGCTGCATGGCGGTGAACATGTCTCTAGTGACGCGCTCTCCGTCGGCCGTGAGGCGCGCAAGAACAGCTCGGCGATCCTTGTCAGCCTTTCGGCGTTCGACGAGCCCCCGCCGTTCAAGCCGACGAAGCACGTCCGCGACATTCGTTCGATCGATCCCGACCTCTTTGCCCAACGAGTTCTGATCCATGTCTGGGTTGAGGCTGAGCGTGGTCAGCAAGGCATATTGCACCGGCGTTATGTTAAACGTCGTGCACTCCTCGAAGAACAGCGCGTAATTGATCTGATGAAGACGCCGGACCAGAAAGCCTGGTCGCGCCCAAAGCGGCATGCTCTCGTAAAGCGAAGTTGTGGCGTCGCTTTTCGCCGTCCGTTTCGTCACTCTCGATCACCATCATCCGCCGTGAGGCCAAAGCCTCCCCGCTCAGGGGAGGATACTCGCGTCCGCCATACGCTCGATTGGTTTGCAGCCGCAAGCACAGTCGTGCTTTGCCCGCGGCTCTTGGGCCCGCTGCGCGGGTCAACTCTCCAATGCCATGGATCAACCGATGCCAATGTAACGGCAAAAAATTAGGACGTATATATTGTAGTTTCATTGCGCCGCCTCTGTAGCTGAGGCCCGGCGGGAGGAATTGTTGCATAACTTATAGTAATTACAACATCTTATAATACATTTGGAAGCTCGATCGTGGTGCTTGCTCAAAAATAAATGCTCAGTATAACTCGTATTTGTCGGGGAAATGACAAGGCCGATTTGGCCGATGGATGAGGGGAATATCAACAATGGCAAGCGTAGAACTAATAGAGCCGCGCCAGGTCGAGGTTCAGGGGTCCAAATGGCAACTGATTGTCGCGTCGACGCTCGGCGGTTTCTTTGAATGGTACGATTTTTACGTCTACGCAGCGCTCGCCACGCTGCTTGCTCCTCTGTTCTTTCCGCCTGGCAACGACACGGTCGCCTTCATGGGGACGCTCGCGACCTTCGGGGCAGGATTCCTCGTTCGCCCGCTCGGCGCGCTGGTCTTTGGCCGTCTCGGAGATCTTGTCGGTCGGAAAGTGACCTTCCTCATCACGATGTCGGTGATGGGTTTGGCGACAATCGGCGTAGGGTTTCTTCCTACATTTGCTACGGCCGGGATCTGGGCCACCGGCACCCTCGTCGCGCTTCGCCTGATCCAAGGCTTTGCCCACGGTGGAGAAACGGGCGGAGCTGTCACATATCTCGCGGAGAACTCTCCGCCCGATCAGCGCGGCTTTCAGACGAGTTTCCTGCAAACGACGGCCGCCGGGGGCCTGCTGGTCTCGATCATCGTTACGCTCAGCTTACGCTCGTTTCTGACCGATGTGCAGTTCCAAGAGTGGGGCTGGCGTATCCCCTTCATTGTGTCGATCTTCCTGCTCGCGACCTCGATCTATATCCGTACGAAGTTGGAAGAAACGCCGATCTTCAAACAGATGAAGGAGGCCGGCAAACTGTCGAAGAGGCCGGTCGGCGAGAGCCTTGGCGCCGAGAACCGTGGTCGCATTCTCCTTCTTTTCGTGCTCTGCGCGGGGCTGGGAGGAATTTTCGGAGCCTGTCTCTTTCAGACCATGTTCTTTATGACGAAGACCCTGGCCCTTCCGGTTCAGACCGTTCAAGTCGTGGTCTGTATCGCCATGGTGCTCGCAACCCCGTTCTATCTCGTGTTCGGATGGCTTTCCGACCGGATTGGCCGGAAGCCCGTCATGCTGGCGGCCTATGTTCTATCAGCATTGACGACCTTTCCGATCTTTTGGGGCATTACGCACTATGGCAACCCTCGCCTGGAAGCGTTTCTTGAATCCAATCCGATCGTTATCACGGCGCCAAACTGCAATTTCAGAGTCTTCGCCGGTCCGAGCAGCGACTGTGACCGCATTGCCGGCCAATTGTCTGATCTCGGCGTCGCATTCACGACAGTTGCCGCTTCACCCGGCACGCAAGCCCAAGTCACAATTGCAGGGCGGTCTCTGGCCGCGATCGACAAGGACAGCATACGCAGCGCCCTCGTTGCTGCTGGATGGCCTCAGCGAGCGGATGTTAGTCAGGCGAACCTGCCCGCTCTTACATTCCTGGTCTTTCTTCTCGACCTCTATCTGGCGATCGTCTTCGCGCCTATTGCGGCGTTCATGGCTGAACTGTTTCCGGCCAGACACCGTTACACGTCAATGTCGTTACCGTTCCACCTAGGGGCCGGCTGGATCGGCGGCTTCCTTCCATTCGGCGTTGCCGCCCTCAATATCTACTTCGGCAATCTTTATTCCGGACTCTGGTATCCTGTCGTCTGCGCGGCGGTCGCCGCCGTGATAGGCTTCATTGCCATGCCAGAGACGTACAAGGCCTCGCTGTAAGCTGGCAGGCCGCGACCAGGGGATTGATGACCATGGCCACAGAAAAGCACGGCGAAGGTATTGGTGCGAGCGTTCTCCGAAAGGAGGACGCGCGCCATCTCCGCGGTCGCGGCCAATTTGTCGGAGATATTCGGATTCCCGGTATGCGCGAGGTCGCATTCGTGCGTAGCCCGGTCGCGCATGCAATGATCCGTGAGCGCACAAAACCAGCCGGATGCGAAGATTTCGTGTTCTTCAGCCAGGACCTGCATGGCGTTCTGCCGATTACGACGCGATCATCGATCCCCGGCTACAAAGTCTCCGACTATCCGGCGCTCGCCACGGACCGTGTGCGCTTTGTCGGCGAAATCGTCGCAATGTGCGTGGCAGACAATCGTGCGGCTGCGGAAGATATTTGCGACCTCGTCGACATCCAGTACGAGGAGCTAGAGCCAATCGTGAACTGCGCGGCCGGTCGAGCATCAGGCGTAACGCCGCTCCACGGGGCTTGGGCGGACAACCTGTTTCTTCGCACGTCCTTCGACCAGGGCATGGATGAGGTCATCGCCAAAGCTCCGATATCCGTTGAGTTGGAGCTTTCGACGTCCCGACAAGTCATGCATCCGATGGAAGGGAAAGGATTGGTTGCGTGGTGGGATCATCGCGCCGGGCAGTTGGTTGTGCAGACGTCGACCCAAGTCCCCCATATGATCCGGATCGGGCTGGCGGAATGCCTCGGAATTCCGCAGGCAATTGTTCGGGTTGCTGCGCCGGATGTCGGTGGAGGCTTTGGTTACAAATGCATGCTGATGCCGGAAGAGGTTGCCGTCGCTTGGCTCGCCTATACGCAAAAGGGAGCCTTTCGCTGGATTGAAGACCGCCGAGAGCATCTCACTGCCGGCGCAAATGCTCGCCAGCACGAGTACAAGATCAAGGCCTATGCCGATGAACGGGGCAAGTTTCTTGGTCTGGAAGCAGATATCGGCATTGATTGCGGCGCATACTCCGTATGGCCATTCTCGGCCTGTCTCGAAGCATCGCAAGCCGGCGGAAATCTGCCGGGTCCCTACGATCTCCAGGCGTACCGATGCAGCACATTCTCAGTAGCGACCAACAAGCCACCGTTCGCGCCTTATAGGGGTGTGGCTCGCCCTGGCGTGTGCTTTGCGATCGAACTGACAATCGACGCGATTGCCAAAGCTGTGGGACGAGAACCCTGGGAAGTACGGCTTGAGAACCTCGTGACTGCCTCCGCCATGCCGTACACGAACGTTACCAAGAAATTATACGACAGCGGCGATTACCCCGCGTCACTTCTCGAAGTTAAACGGATGATCGATTTCGATCGGATCCGCAGCGAGCCGCGTCATGACTCAAAAGGACGATATCTGGGCGTCGGCTTTGCGACCTACACCGAACAATCTGCGCACGGAACAAAAGTGTTCGCCCAATGGGGACTTCCACTTGTCCCAGGGTTCGATCAGGCGCATGTCAAGCTGACGCCTGACGGAGCGCTAGAAGTGAGGGCCGGCATCCACACGATTGGCCAAGGGTTGGAAACCACCCTTGCCCAAATCGCTCACGAGCAAACACGCGTTCCCTTGAAGGACATTCGCGTCACTCTTGGAGACACTGCCAATACACCATTCTCGACAGGTGCTTATGCGTCGCGCGGAATCGTCATGAGCGGCGGCGCGGTGTCGGTTGCCGCCGATATCGTCGCTGAACGAATAAAGAAGATTGCGGCGCATCTGCTCCAGGTCCGCGCGGAAGATATCACCTTCCGTGACGGCCGCATTTTTTCCGGCGAAGCCAGCGTTTCGTACAAGGACGTCGGTCGCGCCTGGTACATGAGACCCGACCAGCTTCCCGACAGTGTTGATAGAGGCGGCTTGGAAGCGACGGGTGCGTATAAGCCACAGGTTGATACCGGCGTGTTTTCCTATGCAAGCCACGCAGCCTATGTGGCTGTGGATGCCGAAACAGGTCTTGTCGAGATCCTCGATTACGCAATTTGTGAAGACTGCGGCAAAATGGTCAACCCAATGATTGTCGATGGGCAGACCTTCGGGGGAGCCGCGCAGGGCGTTGGGACAGCTCTGTTTGAGGAGAGCCCATACGATGACAATGGGCAGCCGCTTGCATCGACTCTCATCGACTACCTTCTTCCTGGACCGACCGAGCTACCGCGCTTCCGGATCATGCACATGGAGACGCCGTCACCGTACTCAGCGCATGGACTCAAAGGAGTTGGTGAAGGTGGAGCGATTGCGCCGTCTGCGGCACTGGTAAACGCCATCAACGATGCCCTTATGCCTCTAAATGCCAGAGTCCGCCAAATTCCCGCGTCTCCGGAACGCATCCTGGCGGCGATCGCGGCGGCAGGATCACATTCGGAGAGCGCAGCATGAAGCCCGCTCAATTCGATTATATGCGGCCAGAACGCCTGGAAGACGCAGTCGCTCTGCTGTCGGAGGTTGACGCCAATGCGAAGGTTGTTGCCGGTGGTCAATCCCTCGGACCGATGCTGAATCTGCGCCTAGCGCGACCCGGCAGGTTAGTCGACATCCGCCATGTGCCTGAATTGCGGGATGTACAAGCCGATTCGAAGTACTTTTCGATTGGCGCGACTCTCACACATGCCGAAATCGAAGATGGCGCCATTGAGGATTTCAGCGGAGGCTTACTGCCTTTTGTCGCGCGCGGGATCGCTTATCGGGCCGTTCGAAATCGCGGCACCATTGGCGGAAGCCTCGCGCATGCTGATCCGGCCGCCGATTGGGTGTCGACCATGGCTGCTATGGGCGCCGCCATCATCATTCGGGGGCCGGCCGGCGAGCGTCGCGTCCCCGCTCAGCAATTCTTGATCGGAGCATTCACCTCCGAAGTCATTGCGACCGAAATCCTCTCTGCAATTGAGCTTCCGCGCCTCTCGCCAACAGTCCGTTGGGGCTACTACAAGATCTGTCGCAAGACCGGAGAATTCGCAAAGGCGATCGGTGTGACGATCCAGGATGCACAGCTTGGGCTGTTTCGGATACTCGCCGGCTCAACGGACGGGCGGCCTCTTCTTCTTGCGCGCAGTGCTGAGGTATTAGCGAGCCGCGGGCCGGAACAGGCCGCCAGCCAGGCGCGCGAAGAGATAGAAGAGACGCTTACACATATCGGGCCTGGTCACCGACAGCAGCTTGTCGTCGCCGTGCAACGCAGCCTGCAACAGATCGCACTTAAGGAAGCCGCCTGAGATGTCGACGATTGATATCAGTCTGACCGTCAACGGGCGTCGCGTGAGGACGACAGCAGAGGCGCGTACTCAACTAAGCGAGTTATTGCGCGAAGAGATGAATTTGACAGGCACCCACGTCGGGTGCGAGCAAGGCGTGTGTGGTGCCTGCACGGTCTTCGTTGACGGAAAGCCCCAGCGATCTTGTATCAGTTATGCCGGTGACTGCGACGGTAGCTCTGTTACGACCATCGAAGGGTTCGATGATGATGCCCTGATGGATCAACTGCGTGATGCATTTTCTCGTCATCACGGCTTGCAATGCGGTTTCTGCACCCCGGGCATGCTGATCACCGCGAGAGACATCATTCTCCGACTTGGCGAAACAAGCGCAGTGCGAATTCGCGAGGAGCTATCCGGCAATCTTTGTCGCTGCACAGGATATGTCGGAATTGTGGAAGCAATCCAAGAGGTGAGCAAAGGGAAGCTCGCGCAAGCGTCCAAATCGCCTGCCGCCAAGACCGAGGTAGCCGCCATTGCAACGGCCGCAGGTGTGCCCAGCCGGGCAACGAGTTCAACGCCTCGTTCCGAAGCGCCTGGCCAAGTTGCGAGCCAAGCGCCTCGCTCCTCAGCCATAACTCCGTCAACAACAACGGGGGGCCGCAGGGGGTGGTCGTCGATCGAGCAGCGCCTAACGGTCGGCTTTCCGCCCGAGGTTGTCTGGGGCCGTCTTGCCGATATTCGAGAAGTCTCCTCGTGCTTGCCCGGTGCTGAGATTACTGAACTCGAGGGGGATCACATCAAGGGCCGAATGAACGTCGCCCTGGGTCCAATGAAGGTTGCATTTAACGGCGACGGCCAAGTGATGCTTGATCCGGAACAGCGGGTTGGGCGCTTGAGTGGCGGCGGCCGAGATACGGGCTCCGGATCGACAGCCGAAGGTGAATTGGAATGGCGGGTCCTTCCAGGTGAGGTCTCGGGCAGTTTGATTCAAGTGAATCTCTCCTGGCGGCTTAGCGGTCGTCTGGCCCAGTTCAGCCGTGGCGGACTTGTCCAAGACGTCATCCAACGCCTTGCATCCATCTTTGTCTCCCATCTCGAGGCGGCCCTGAAAGGCGAGGTCGTCAGTGAGCAAGCGGTCAAGACGCTCGGAATATCGTCGCTCGTGTGGGGCGTACTCAAAGCGCGTATACAGCGCTGGCGCGGATTGGATCGGTGAGGGCCGTCACTATGCCAACGCCGCTGGTCACTTCGGTCGCATCGTACAGGCGTCGCGTTGACGCGGGGGCTGAAAATGCAAGACAGTGAAAGCCTGATCCAGCGCATCGCAGATCAGGCAGGCGAGGTAGCTGCGGGGATCGCAAGAGCGCGCGGGGCCCGTCGTTCCGTCGTAGGTTCATGTCAAGCGGTGGAAGAGGGCGCAGACAACGTCGCGAAGGCATCTCAATCAGTCAGTGTTTCGATCGCGCAGATTTCACAAGAGGCGCATGGAACCTCGCAAGATCTCCAAAAGGTCACGGTCAGCGTTCAGGAGGCCCATCAAAGTTGCGAGGAATTGCGCAGCTTGTCGCTCAAGATCGCAAGCATCGTGAAGCTCATTCGGAGCATTTCTAGCCAAACCAACCTACTCGCACTTAACGCAACGATCGAGGCAGCTCGAGCGGGAGATGCGGGCAAGGGTTTCGCTGTAGTTGCCAGCGAGGTAAAAATGCTCGCGCGAGACGCTGCGAATGCCACTGAAGAAATCTCTCGAGAACTGACAGGCATTCAGTCGGCGGGTGAACGGGCGGCCATGTCCGTAGATGAGATCAGACAGAGCATTAGCGCCATCAACGGAAGGATGCACGCAATCGCCTCCGCAGTTGAGTTGCAGGAGAAGGTTGTCTCACAGATTGCAGAATCAACGAATCAAACCACCAACGGAGTGAGAAGTCTGAAGGACGTCGTCGACCAAATACAAAATAATGCTGAGACGAACAGGGCACGGGCGGAAGGTCTGGTTACCTACGCGAAGCAGATCATGGAAGCGCAGGCATAATCAACGGTCGTTCATATCTCTAACTGGGCCCCTGCTTCTCGCAGGTCTCGTCCAGCCGAAAACTGATCCGCTGGCAGACCGGCTTGTCTGCCTTTCCTCCCCAGACTTGGCAGGCCGCTGTTGGTCCATATCCAGCAGCGGCCTCTTTTTTTTGGGCCGGCCAACGCTCCGATTGAGCGAGCACGGTCTATTGTCCAGATGAGCAATAATTAAACTGCTGTATAATTGTTGATCGACGAGTCGGGAGCAGCAGGACGGAAATGGACGAGCTTCCACCTGGAATATAGGCGAGCAGGCAATCAACTGAGGGGCGGGATGCCAGAAACGAAACAACACACGGCGAAGAAGCGTAAGTCAGGGCCGGGTCGACCAGAGGGACGCACGGAAAGCCGCGAGGCGATCCTCGACGCCGCGGAGCGCCACTTCGCAGAACAGGGCTACGCCGGATCCAGCCTGCGAGAGATCGCTTTGGATGCTCACGTTACGCAAGCCATGGTCAATTACTATTTTGGCAGCAAACACGAAATGTTCAAGGAGGTCTATCTTCGGCGGGGCTACTGGCTTGCTGCGCAGCGAATGGAGTTGCTTGAGCGTATCACCTCTCAGCACCGGTTCACTGTCGAGGACATCATTAGATCCTACATCATCCCACCATTCAAATTGCGAGATTCGGTTCAGGGGCGAGCGTTCTTGCGGATCCAAGCGCGGCTTCACGCAGAGCAAGATGAGGAGTCATTTGCGTTGAGGCGCAAGGTGTATGATCGTCCCGTCCGAGCTTACGTAGCTTGTCTGCACCGCCTCCTTTCCGACAAGTCGCGAGAGAAACTATTCTTGAGGTTTTCGCAGCTTATTGGGATCTATCTCTACATACTGTCCGATGCGCACCGTGTTGATGACATCAGCGGCATCAAGAGCTTAGAGCCAAGCAGCGATGACTTCATTGATGAAATCGTCATGTTCGCGGCGGCCGGATTCCGTCGCTAGGGCGCGTACTCATTAATTTCGACCTGTCTGCTTCGCTCCGAAAGCGGCCGAGATCATGAGGTGGCGCAATATGTCGCACTTGGCATGCGCAGACATTAACTGCAAGTAGCGAGCTCGCTCCACGCCTGTGCCATTGGATCGAAAACAGCAGGGTTTTTCCGTACGGTGACTGACCATACTGGCATCGTGAACGTCGGGTCTAGGTTCAAGACACGTTCGGCGGCCGATCTAGCCTCTTCGATTCGACCGAGCCGGACCAGGGCGATCGTTTGAAGGACATGCGGCACACTGAATGAAGGATTGGCTTCGACTGCGCGAGCCGCTGCCTTCAGAGCTTCATCAAACCGATCGGCATAAAGCTCAGTCACCGCGATCGCCATATGAGCAATCAGTGTATCGAAAGGACTTACGTCGAGGGCGTGTTGCGCCAGTTCAAGCGCACTTTGGCGGTCGCCCATGAACGCATGCGCGAATGCACTGTTCCCCAAGGCAACGACATTTGAAGGACTGATCGACAGGGCCCGGCGAAACACGTCGAACGCGTCACTGAAGTCAGGGTCAGCGAACCAGATCACCAGACCGGCAGCACCGAGCGCGGTCGCGTCATCACTTCTCGTCGCAGCGCGAGCATAGCGGACGGCGGTGACGCGATCGGCCTCGCTCAGTCCACCGCGGCTGAATCTGATCTGAAAACATCGCGCCAGCTGTGCCTGAGCAGCCGAATAATCGGGCTCCAGCTCCAATGCCTTCTGCAAAAGCGGAATGGCTTCCCCAGCGCCCGTCGGCATGGTCGTGCGCATCGATGAGGTCGCCCGCAAGACAAGATCATATGCATCGAGACTGTTGGGACGCTCCCGTCGGACGCGGCTGATTTCGACCTTGCGCAGATTCGGTTCGAGTGCTCCGATCAGGCTCATCGCAATGGCGTCTTGAACTTCGAAAATATCGTCAAACCGGCGATCGTACCGCTCGGCCCACAATGCAGCACCCGTGTCGGACTCAACCAGCCTCGCCGTGATCCTTATGCGATTGTCGGCCTTGCGCACGCTCCCCTGCACGAGATAGCGGCACCCCAGCTTCCGCCCGATACTTGCCAGGTCGCCGGTGCCGGCTTCGAACAGCAAGCTCGACGTGCTGCCGACCACCGATAGACCGGTGATACGGGATAGTCCCGTGATGATGTCCTCTACGATACCATCGGCGAAGTAATCCTGGCTGGAATCCCCACTGAGATTGGCGAACCGCAGCACGGCGACCGTGGTCCCGCGCGCCGGGATGTCTGCAGAACCCGAATACGCCAGCATGTCTGGACCATTCTTGACTCCCACTAGGCGATAGCCTCGTCCCGGAACGGTAACGACGTAGCTCTGACCGTCACTTCTGAGTTCGAGTGCCTTGCGCAAGGCGGACACGTGCACCTGGATCGCGTTCTCCTCCACCACGCGGCCCGCCCAGATTTTTTCCATCAGGCGATCCTTGCTCACAACCTCGCCTGGGACCGAAGCCAATTCGCAGAGGATATCGAGCGCCCGGCTTGGGAGCTTGACGGGCTGTCCCGAAAAGGTCAGCCGCCGCTCGACAAGATCCAGCACGAACTTTCCAAATCGAACAGTGTCTCGATCCGGTTTCGGATTGACCGCCATGCCTGTTCAGAACTCTTCAGACCCTGAAACAAGGACCTTAAGGGTATCGCTCTGTAGTGTCCATCGAGCCCGACAAACCGCCGTGCCGGCGATCGGGACGAGGAGGTTCCGTATGCGCACCACGCATTTGGCTGTGGGACTGCTGACAACAATCGCTCTGTCGTTTACCGCGCTTCCGGGCAACGCCCAGTCGTGGCCAACCCAAGTCGTGAAGATCATCACGCCATTTCCGCCTGGCAGCGGTGGCGACGTCACGGCGCGTCCGTTCGCCGAAAAGCTCGCGGAGCGGTGGGGGAAGCCCGTCATCGTCGAAAATCGTCCAGGCGCCGACGGCATCATCGCCGCGACCGCGGTGCTCAACTCGAACGATGGTCATACTCTGCTCTATACGAACGGGGGACCGCTCACGAGCAACCTGCTCGCCCACGCGGGCAGCCTTCCGTACAATCCCGATGATCTGCTGCCGGTTGCGGCTGCCGCTGAAGTCTACGTAGCGATAGGAGTGCCTGCTTCCCTGGCGACAAGCTCGCTGTCCGAATTTGTGGCGCAGGCACGCCTCAAGCGGGGGCAGTTCAATTGGAGCGGAACTCCCGGCAGTCTTGACTATCTGGTGCCGGAGTTTTTGAAGCGCGCCGGCATCGATCTCCCGCGTGTGCCATACCGAGAGGTGAGCATGGCGATGCAGGACCTCTCGCAAGATCGACTCCAATTCTATGCTGCTGCCCTCGCGACCCAGTTGCCGACGGCGCAAACCGGCAAGATCAAGATTATCGCGATCACGAATAGTCAACGATCACCCTTCTTGCCGGACGTTCCCACGGCGCGCGAGTCGGGTTTCCCGGAGCTTGAGTACGAAGCGTTCCTTGGCTTTTTCGCGCCCCGCGGGATGTCGGCGGAGCTGCGTGAACGCATCGGCGCCGACCTGCACGCGATCGGCGCGGGCGCGGACTTGGCGGGACGCTTCAATGCGATCGGCATGCGGGTACGAGTCACCTCTCCGGCAGAACTGCAAAAGATCGTCATGGACGAGCGCGCCGCGCTCGCCCGTTACACCCAGGCGCCGCCGCGATAGGGACGCGCAAAGCACCGAGACAGGAGAAATGTCCCATGACCCGCGAACATCCGCGTACCGATCGGCTTTTCGAGATCGGCAGCGCCTATCGACAGGCGAAAGTTCTATTGAGCGCGGTCGAACTCGGAGTTTTTTCCGAGCTCGCAGCCGGCCCGCTCGATGCGAGGGATCTCGCGAGCCGCATTCGGGTCCACGGTCGCTCAGCTCGCGACTTCTTCGATGCACTCGTCGCGACTGGTCTTCTGACGCGAGATGACGAAGGGCAATATCGCAACACCGAGGAGAGCGATTTTTATCTAGACCGAGCAAAGCCGACTTATCTCGGCGCCAGCTTCGATCAGTACAACCGCCGCGAATACGTCTTATGGGGGTCGCTGACGCAGTCGCTGCAGACCGGCAACCCGGCGGCCGAAACGCATGGCCAGGATCACTTTGGGTCTTTGTACAACGACGCAGCGAGATTCCGGACCTTCGTCACCGCGATGACGTCCGGCAGCTTGCTCGCCGCTCAAGGTATCGCTCACCAGTTCCCCTGGGAGAATTATCAGACACTTTGCGACGTAGGCACTGCTCAAGGTTGCCTACCGGTCCAGGTTGCTTTGGCACATCCTCACGTCCGCGCGATCGGATTCGATCTCCCAATGCTGTGCTCGGCATTCGAGGAGTACGCGGTCGAACGCAACGTCGCTGATAGGGTGAGTTTCGCGGGAGGCGATTTCTTCAAGGATCCGTTGCCTCAGGCCGATGTCATCGTCTTGGGTCGCGTCCTCCACAATTGGGACCTTGAAGCCAAGAAGATGTTGCTGGACAAGGCGTATCGATCGATCCGGACAGGTGGGGCAGTCATAGTCTATGATATGCTGATCGATGACGACCGGCGCACGAGCACAACTGGCTTGCTCTCCTCTCTCAACATGCTCCTTTGGACGGCGGGTGGGTTTGGATATACGGCAACGGATTGCACCGGTTGGATGCGTTCGGCCGGGTTCACAAAGACGATGGTTCGCCACCTTCCAGGTGGCAACTCCATGATCATCGGCGAAAAATAGGCGGCGCCATATCTTCCGGTGCAGGCTCAGGATCATTTTGACTGATCCAGCCGGATAGTCCCTTGGGTGATGTCCGCTCCGCTCCAAAAGCAGCAGTGATGGGAGGCAAATTAGGCGCATTGTGTTTGGTCGGATGCCTGTGATTCAAGCTGTCAAACTGGAGCTTCGAATCATGCGCTATGAACTTGCCGATTTTGAATGGGCCGCCCTCAAGCCGATGTTGCCCAACAAGCCGCGTGGCGTTCCTCGGGTAAGCGATCGTCGTGTCCTAAACGGCATCTTTTGGGTCTTGAGATCGGGAGCACCCTGGCGCGATCTGCCTGAGGCGTTCGGCCCGTACACCACTTGCTATAACCGCTTCGTTCGCTGGCGTAGGGCTGGGGTCTGGAGCCGTATCATAGACGCACTTGCCGCTGCTCATGATGCCGCTGTCCAAATGATCGACACCTCGATTGTCCGCGTGCATCAGCATGGAGCCTGCATCATGCGAAACCAGCGCCAATCGATGGGGCGGTCACGCGGCGGCTTGACGAGCAAAATTCATGCGGTGGTCGATAGCAATGGTCTGCCGGTACGGCTGGCGTTGAGTCCCGGCGAAGCCCACGACGTTCGACTTGCGGGAAAACTGCTGTCTCGTCTGAAGTCCGGGTCAATGCTGCTTGCCGACCGTGGCTATGACGCCGACTGGATCAGAGCGCTTGCCATGAAGAAGGGAGCGTGGGCCAACATCCCGCCGAAAAGCAATCGCAGCGATCCTATCTGCTTCAGTCCCTACCTCTACCGGGCTCGTAACCGGGTCGAGCGGTTCTTCAACAGGATCAAACAATGTCGCCGGGTGGCGACGCGCTACGACAGGCTCGCCGCCAACTACCTTGCCTTCGTTCAACTCGCGTCAATCAGGCTATGGCTGCGCCTTTAATGAGTCCGCGTCCTAGTCACGTGAATCTAAAGTTCGCCACATAAAGTCTGCTGGGCTTTGTGGCAGAAGCGTT